>JAKLHB010000154.1 GCA_022710345.1 Planctomycetota bacterium | reverse complement strand
ATGTTCAATGAAGCCGAAGTAGATGCCAAAAGCCGGGTGGCAGTCCTTGGCCCCCAGACTCGCGATAACCTTTTTGAAAAAATGGACCCTATTGGCCGTATTATCAAAATTGGGAAACTGAATTTTGAGGTAATCGGGGTTTTAAAATCCAAAGGGGATGCAAATGCAGATGACCAGATTTTGGTTCCATTCACAACTGCTATGCGCAAGGTTTTAGGCATAGCACACATCCATGAAATTAGCGTAGAGGCATCCAGTCGCGAAGCTCTCAAAGAAGTTGAAGAAGACATCACCAAATTCTTGAGACGCAGGCATCGCATCCAACCTGGAATGCCCGATGACTTCTCTGTCATGAATTTGGAAGAATTTATCAACATGGCCTCGGATTTCACTCGTATATTTACAATTTTATTGGGTGGAATTGCCAGCATTTCCTTATTAGTTGGTGGTATTGGAATTATGAATATCATGCTTGTCACGGTGACAGAACGTACGAAGGAAATTGGCATTCGGAAAGCTATTGGAGCTAAGGAGCGGCATATTTTGCAGCAATTTATTTTAGAAGCCGTGCTAATGTGCGCTGTGGGAGGCATTTTAGGCGTTGGCTTTGGTATAGGAATCGCTGAGCTTGTTGCCAAGCTCACAGACTTTACCGTAATTTTTGAATTGCGCAGTATTTTACTTGCATTAGGCTTTTCGGCTGGAATCGGCATCTTCTTTGGATTCTATCCAGCGCATCGTGCTGCACGATTAGACCCAATTGAGGCATTGCGCTACGAATAACTCAATGGTCATTGCTAAGATTGCAGTTTCCGCAATCCTACTTTTTTTGAGGAAGCTATGGAGCAAAAACTGTCTTTTCCTCTTCCTACTTATGATCATAAAATGCGCTTGAATTTTGCAGAGCGCATGGCAGTCTTGATTGCAGGCGATATTTTTTTACTTTTTGTTTCGATCACAATAGCGCTTTGGGCATGGGAATGGTATGATAAATTAAAATTTCCAGGTCAAGGTTCATTAGAAGAATTTCCGGATCTTTGGTGGCTTGTGCTGCCTTGGCTTGCTATTTCTATCATTACAGACTCGTATAATTCTAATAATCTGCGGCAATTAAGCCAAGGAATTAAGCAGCCATTGCGTACCACGATGCTTGTTACGATGATCTACATTGTACTTTACTTCTTTGCGCCTAAGGACACATTGCCTAGATTCGTCATTGTAGCTTTTGGCTGTTTATCTTGTATTTTGCTAATTCTATGGCGAGTGCTCCATTTTGCGATTTTTTCCAATACCAAGCTTAAATATAGGTTATGTATTGTTGGAGATGACGCAGGAATAAAAGAAGTTCAAAGATTGGTAGCTCTAGATCCATTGCATTATGAAATCCTGGGAACTATGCCATCAGAAGAGATCATCCAATCATGCCCTAATATTTTGGCCCATTTGGATAGCATTATTTTAGCATCTGATCATAATCTCTCAGGCGATGCTTTTCAATTCGTGGTACAATGTCGAGAAATAGGGATTCCTATTATTCCACTGCCGATTTTTTATGAAACATTAATGAAACGGACACCTATTTCATTCATGCATGGCTGGTACCTCACTTTTTTACCATTCCAGGATCGAGAATGGAGCGGTTTTTATCCCTTAATCAAGCGCATTGTTGACCTTGTATGTGCTTTGTTAGGCATGTTGGTATTGATTTTGATTTTCCCATTTTTAGCAATTGCGATTAAGCTCACATCCCCAGGCCCCATTTTTTTCTCCCAGGTCAGAGTTGGCAAAAACGGCCAGTTATTTCGAATCTGGAAATTTCGTACCATGGTTGTCAATGCCGAAAACAAAGGCCCGATATGGACAGAAAACAGAGACGCTCGCATTACTCCGCTTGGTAATATCATTCGTAAATTGCATTTAGACGAACTGCCACAAATATGGAACCTCTTAAAAGGAGATGTTTCTGTGGTTGGAGTCAGACCAATCACGGTGCCACAGTGCGAAGAATTTTACCAGCATATACAATTCCATAATTTGCGCCATTTAGTAAAACCCGGGCTTACAAGCTGGGCAGTCGTCAATTACAAGCATGTGAATGATATGGCAGGCGCAATGATCCGTTTAGAATACGACTTGTATTATGTTAAACATCAATCCTTATGGCTTGATTTGTTGATCATTTTGAGGACTTTTTGGACAATGGTTACGCTCAATGGACTATAATATCCGCAGTTTGTTAGTTGAAAAAACCAGCAATCCCTGGCTTCAGTTATTTCGCTACACCTTTGTTGCAGGCGTGGCATTGGTTGCAGATTTTTCAGTGCTCTTCTGCTGCACAGAATTTCTGGGGATTCATTATTTGATTTCAGCGGCCTTTGGCTTTTTAGTTGGGCTAACAACAAATTATTTACTCAGCGTTCTGTGGGTTTTCACAAACCGCAACATTCAAAATCGCAAGATGGAATTCCTATTTTTTGCCTTGATCGGCATTGTAGGCTTGGGTCTGAATGAAGTTTTTCTTTGGTTTTTCACGGAAATCGTTGGATTCCATTACCTCATTTCCAAAATCATTGCCACAATATTAGGCTATTTTTGGAATTTTGGAGCAAGGAAATTTTTGCTATTTCGCTAGATGCTGGATTTTGAAACCGCAGTGGGCAACAACACTGCGGTGTTTTTATTATGATTCTAATGAATTTTGGGAACCCAATATGTTAGTTGATGTCGGGATTATCTGATCCAACGGCCTCGTAAGACTCCTGCGGCGTGCAGATCATTGAAGAAAATTTCCTGAAGCGCGTAAGAGCTTGTTTTACGGGTAGGACGTGTGACTTCAATAAGGGCAGAGAGAACAAAGCCGTTCTTTTCATCATAGACTAGTTCAACCTTGGGTCTGTTGCCAAGCCAGTGGGATTTGTCTGTTTCTTCCCAACAGACTTTGATGAGGTTGCTGATGCTAAAAATATCTGCATCGTGGGTGACTACATCTTTGGTGCCAAGGTATTGTTTAAGTGCTTTGATATTGCAGGGCAGATCTAGTTTGAATCGTGCGGCAATGGCTTTGGCATTGATATTCTCAAGCCATCGCATGAATAAGAAAATGCTTAAGGCCATCACAGTCCAAAGTGTTAACGAGCATAAAAGCCAAATCCCTGGACAATCAAATAAAGGTTGGAGCCATTGATGGAGTGTGGCATCGTCAGACATGGTCCAATCGCCTGTGAATTGATCCATAATATTGAATGCCAGGCTGCCTGCTAGGATGATTTCTAGGATGCGTAAGGACATCCCAGATCGTTCGTTGGTTTTTGTGATATCTTCGAGGCTGCGAGTGTTGTTCGATAAGGCTTCCTGGATACGACGCATTTGGCGCTCACTGATGACATCGGTGACGCGAGTTAAGCCATTCAGGCATTCTTGGGTGCCTTTGATGATTTTTTGAATATCTTGGATTCGGATTTGCAAAACCGTGGCCATGTCCTGAATGCGGAATGTCTGGATGATTTCCTGCATATCTTCTGGAAATTGAGGATATCGTGCTTTGACAGAGCTCTGGAATAATGTCATTGCTTCATCTAAATACCCACGCACTTCTTCCATTAAAATGGCATCGCTTGCTGTTCTCGAAAGCATTTGCTGCACTGTGGTCATGGCATTGGGGTCTGCCTCGCAGTTTTCAATCAATTTCTGAATGTCTTTTAATTCGTCATTCATTAAGAAAAGCCGGGTGAAGAAATTGTTGAGAAACAACTCAACATCCATAACAAATAGAAAATCAGCGACCAGAGATTCATATTTTTCTGGGGTTCTTGTGACCAAGATAGAACCATGGCTACCCAGGATCAAAACAGTCCCATCGCTAAACATGGCTGTTTCCTTCACCTCTTCTGTGACCTGGTTCAGCTCGTCTTGGTAATTGGCCTGGCTCAAGATGCGCATGAGCTCAGCAGAGATAGGCTCATCTTCTTTAACTTCAAAACAATGGATATCATTGGCCATTACGAAAAAATATTTGTCGCGGAACTTAGCCTTGCCTTGAAAAATTAAATCCAACAGGCTTTTTTGATAATTGGTAAGCAAGGTATCCATGATCGTGGTTGAATCTTGGAGTACATCCACCAGCAACCTTGGAAGGTGGTCTAGGGAAACTTTATCATGATCTCGTTCATTGATCGCAAGTATCTCTAATCCATATCGCACATACCCTCTGGAATTGATATGTACTGCAAATTCTTCTACTTGAATGATGTCTTTATCCTCTGGCAAATGGCTGATGGCTTCAAAATCCACATAATCGGCCAGTCCATAGTCTCGCACTTTGACTAATGTTAAAGATTCTGGGATTTGAATGAGCGTGCCGCCTGGAGAACAATCTACTTCTTGGGTAAACTTGGCACTTTGGATTCTTTCATGCGATCCTAGCTTGTAATTTAAGGCAGCCATATGATTGCTGCCAAAGGGAATCCATTCGCTGATGAGCACTTTTGCATCGGATAAATAGATCAATTCTTCGAGCTGATCTTTGATATTATCTCTAGGATTGGCTTCAAAGTATCCATGCAATCGTTTGCCTAAATCAAACGGTGGCGTATAGGAAAACTTGGTTAACGTGGGCACAAAATACGGAATGCAGAAATAGCTTACATCTTCAGCATCCGTGATCGTACTCCGACGTTCATGACCGCATTCTTTTTTAGGGCAGTATAAATAAATTTGATCGCCTTTTTTCTTTACTGCTAGCAAGCTTGCGCATTGCGGGCAGCAGATCAAATCATTCACTGCTTTTTGATCTTCTTCTGGAATTTTGCTTAAAAACTCTGCACCTTTAGGGCTGATTTGATATGCCGTGATATTTCGATGCTGCGTGGTAGTGAGTTTGAGGTTATGCACATATCCAGCACTGAGCAGGGACAACAAGTCTTCCTCTCCTTCTTGAGAGATGTTGACGAAGGACCGTCCTTCTGCATGAAATACGCTTGCAGGAGCATAATCCCAGTCAAAAATTTCATGCACCACGCCTTCAAACATAAATACTTGCAGGGGAAGTTTACGAATCCAAATTCCTTTTTTGCCTTTTTCTGCAAGCTTGGTATATTTGGAAATGAGGTAGAGCAATCTTTGCCGGTTTTCCACACTCGTTGCAAAAATACGTTTTTGCAACGAAGCACTTTGGCGGTCTTTAATTTGCAAAGCATCTTCGTCCAAAGGCTGGGATATAAATCTCTGTGTCGTAGAATTTAGTCCAGTTGATGGCACTAAAGAAGGGCTTTTGCGCATGGACGTTGGGGACTGGGATTGGGGAAGCTCGATTTTAACAATGTCTGGGACATTGGGCTTTTGGCCTTGGGCACGTTGTCCATCCATTTTGCCAGGAATTTGAACTATATTTTTACACCGGTTACAGGAAAATTCTGCACCCGGCTGAGGATGCCGAATTTTAAACCGTGCTCCACAATTGGCACAGGCTAAAATAAGAAATTCATCCATATCAATTCCTTTATCAAAATCTACTAAAGATTCGATGATTTGTTGACTACGCTATTTTATCAAAAACATGCTTTGGCTCGTGCTTTTTTTTGATATTTTTTGCTGATCCAACAAAAAGTTTTGGTAAAATCGCTTGGCTTTTGGTAAAATTGCAGCCAAATATAGGTAAAATATCCTCTACTAGGAGCATGTTCATGTTGAATTTTACATACCAGAATCCAGTAAAATTGATTTTTGGAAAAGGCACGATTGCCCAGGTCAAAGATTTAATCCCTAAGCAAACCAAAATTTTGATGACCTATGGCGGCGGATCAATTAAGAAAAACGGCGTTTATGAACAAGTTAAAGCAGCTCTTCAAGGCCATAATGTGGTAGAATTTGGTGGAATTGAGCCAAATCCAGAGTACGAAACTCTGCTGAAAGCTGTTGAACTATGCAAAAAAGAAAAAGTAGAATTTTTGCTTGCAGTTGGCGGTGGTTCTGTGATAGATGGCACAAAATTCATTGCAGCGGCTGTGCATTTTGCTGGAAACAAATGGGATATTTTGGATAAATTTGCACCTATTCAAAGAGCAATTCCTCTAGGCTGCATTTTGACTCTTCCTGCCACAGGCTCAGAAATGAATGGCGGTTCAGTTGTATCTCGCAGAGAGTTAGAAGAAAAACGTTTTTTCATTAGCCCATTGGTTTTTCCTCAATTCTCCATCCTAGACCCTGAAACTACCTTTTCTCTGCCCAATCGCCAAACCAGCAATGGCATTGTGGATGCATTTGTTCATGTCACGGAACAATATTTGACGTATGATGTGAATACGCCTCTCCAAGATCGCCAAGCTGAGGCAATCTTAATGACTTTGATTGAGGAAGGACCGAAAGTCTTAGCTCATCCCAAGGATTATGGCGCTAGAGCCAATGTAATGTGGTGCGCCACGCAAGCGCTCAATGAATTGATCGGTTGTGGAGTTGCGCAAGACTGGGCTACGCATATGATTGGGCATGAACTTACGGCTTTTTATGGACTGGATCACGGCCAAACTTTGGCCATTGTATTGCCAGCTTTGCTCACTCACCAAATCCAACCTAAGCTTAAAAAATTGGTGCAGTACGGCCGTAGAATTTGGAATTGCAATCAAGGCAATGAGTTAGAAATTGCAAAAGCAGCAATTCAAAAAACAGAAGCTTTTTTCCAAAGCATTCAAGTTCCCACCAAACTCCAAGATTATAAAATTGGAAATGAAAAATTCGAGGCAATTGCACAGCGTATTGTAAATAGAGGCATGAAATTAGGTGAGCATCAAGCCATTGGGCAAAAAGAAATCGTAGAAATTTTACAACTCTGCCTGAAATAAGGGCATTCAAGTTGCTAGTCTTGCCTAAGACTAGCAACTATCAAAAGATAGAATTCATCTGCAGAGGGAAATTATGGATATACCTACAAAAATTGGCAAATATACCATTTTACAAAAATTAGGAGAAGGGGCGAGCGGTTGTGTATTAAAGGCTGAACAAGAAGTGATCCACAGGATTGTGGCTTTGAAAATCTTATTTATCAATCTTACCCAACAAAATCCCTTAATTGTCAAAAGATTTAGGAGAGAAGCGCGTTTGGCATCTGCATTGGTGCACCCAAGCATTGTGCCAATTTTTGAGATTGACGAATATAAAGGGATGTATTATTATACCATGCAATACGTTGAGGGCACGCCGATGACAGAATATATTAAAACCGGCGAATTGAGTATGGAAACAAGGCTAGAAATTTTTATCAAACTTTGCGATGCCCTTGCGTTAGCCCATAGTAAAACAATCATTCACCGAGATCTCAAACCACATAACGTCATTATTACAAAAGAGATGCACCCTGTGATTTTGGATTTTGGAATTGCTAAATCTTTGCAAGATGAAGAGCAAATGACTCGAGCCGGCAACATCTTGGGTAGCGCCCATTATATGGCTCCTGAGCAAGCAGGACCTGGTGATATTGGTACAGCCACAGATGTGTTTGGCCTGGGTGTCATGATGTATGAATGGATAACTGGCGAACGCCCATTTCAAGGAGCGAATGTAAAAGACCTCATCATCAAGCGCATCCAATACGGCCAGCAACCGGAGCTTCATGCGCCTGCCCGTATGAAAACAATTAAGCCAGAGATTCCTGATGCGTTAGACAATATTGTATTCAAAAGCATTGCAGCAAGCCCTAAAGATCGCTATCAAACTGCTGGTGAATTGGTCAAAGCCCTACGGGACTTTACCAAACAGTACCTTGGGCATGATCAAATTCCATCTCAAACACCTGTATCCAAACCCAAAATTCATCGGCGCAGATCCTACTTATATCCTTTTCTCCTCTTCATCTTAATTTTGGGGCTTATGACCGCAGGCTCGGTCGCAATATATCGTAGTCAAGAACCTCAGGTTTTGAAAATCCAAGAAATTCAAAAGCAAGGTTATGAGTATATGCAGAAACTCATCCATGAGCTTCAACAAAAATTCAATAAATAGAGAATTACTATGCCAAAATTGACAATCATCGCAGGTGAAAATAGCGGCACTTCCTATTCATTCGATGTTGAAACCACACTAGGACGATCTACAGAAGCGAGCATTACTTTGCAAGATTTGCGGGCTTCTCGTAAACATGCTCGTGTGGTGCGAATTGAGCACGATTTTTATGTAGAAGATTTGCAAAGCCAAAATGGTACATTTTTAAATGGGCAAAAAGTCAAGCAGAGATGCAAGCTTGTTGACAAAGATAATATTCGCATTGGAAATACATACTTATCCTTTTCTCTTAAAGATGATGCTATTGGCACAGGAGCTTATTTCTGTGGATACCAAATTGCCCAAAAATTAATCGAAGATGCCACAGGCACGATTTTTTTAGCCGAGCAAAAATCTTTGCAACGCAATGTGTTGCTTTGGGTATTTCCTTTAAGTCGGCATGATGCTGGCAGCCTCACACCTGCACATCAAACATTCATCGAACAAATTTCGCAAATCTCTAATTTTTTTCATCCTAATTTATTGATGGTTTTGGATTTTGATATTACAGAACAGCATTGCTTCTGTGCATTTGAGCAAGCCAATATAGAAGCCAACCTACGCAGTTGTGTCAAAAACCATCCATTGCCCATGCCCAAAATATTGGAAATTGCTTTGCAGGTTGCATCAGGACTGCAATATGCCCATAACCACAATATGCTACACCTGCATCTCACGAGTAAAAATATACTGATTCAGCCTGATGCACAAGACAGGGTAATTATCACAGAATTGGGCGTAGCAAAATTTCTAAGCTCAGCGACCATAGGCTCTGGACTAGGCGGGCATTTGACAAAAACGACCGGCATCTTAGGCGTTTCTGAATATATTGCGCCAGAGCAGATCCATGGGGAAACCTTGCCTGGTGTAGGAACTGATATCTATTCATTTGGCTGCTTGCTGTATCATCTTCTCACAGGCAATCCGCCATTTGTCGCTGACAAGCCTTCTGATTTAGCACAAATGCATTTGGATCATAACCCAGTGCCTATTTTAGATTATCGTCCAGATGCACACCCTGATCTTGTTAAACTTGTAGAACGTTGCCTAGAAAAAAATATCATAGATCGTTATTCATCGTTTCAAGAAATCACCATTGCTTTACAAGAAATTCAAAAACAAATACAACTTCAGCAATCCATTGCATCTCAAAAAACCGATAGTGCAGCCACAACTTTGATCCGTTGGTGGATATTAGGACCAATAATGGCGGCTTTGCTAGGTGCATTGACATTCTTTGCCACACCAGGATTGTTGGAAATTTTGCAATTGCTGAAATAGGAGTTGCTATGCCCAACGAATACAATTACAAAGTCCAAGAACGATCTTTAACCCAAGGTTTTTTGACGAAATACTTATGGGAACCAATTGTCGCTCGCTTACCCAGGAAGTGGACACCCAACTCAATCACAGTGGTAGGAGCGTGCTTTGTTTTTATTAGCCCTATTTTTATTTGGCTAGGGCTGCAAAAAGGCATATCATTGGGCTATGTGCTGGCGGCCTTGTGCATTTTCATTTATATGACATGCGATAATGTAGATGGCCCGCATGCACGCAAAACAGGCCAATCCTCACGTCTGGGTGAATTTTTAGATCATTGGCTGGATGCGATGGACTCTGTGATTATGAATTTGTGTATTGTAGCGATGCTTCACTTAGATGGCTGGCTGACCATGATTGGCGTGGCCCTCGTGGCTTTATCTTTCTTTGCCACAATTTGGGAGCACCACCACACTGGCGTGTTCCACAGCGGCAGGCTGGGCACCAATGAAGCCTTGCTTCTCATCATTGGCTTTTATCTCATGATGGCTATTTTCGCCCCTGCGCGTATTTTAGAATATCAGGGGCCATTTGTGCCTAATCTTGCTTCTGGCATGCTTTACCTCACGATCATTGGCTGTCTAATCACATTGGGAGGCATCCTATATCGGGTTAGGGAGCATTGGCAAGAATTTTTACCCATTCTTTTTGTGATCGTGGCTGTTTTTGTTTGGTATCAATGTGGGTTACTTGCCAATCTATTGGCTTGCTTCTTACTCTTGAGTGGCAATTTGCTTTATTGCGGAAAATTGCTGCTGGGTCGTCTTGTGCAAGAGCAATTTCCATATCGTGATAAAATCGTAATGATAGTAGCATTATTGGCCATCCTGGTGCCTAGTCTGTCTTCTTGGTTGCCGCCACTTTTTTACTTTATCTTTTTATATACTAGCATGTTCGGGATAGCAGTGCTTTTAATTCATGATTTAAGTAAAGCATTGCAAAAATTGCATTAAAAGAAAAAATTGCATTAAAAAATTTTTGTAATCATAAGATTTTTCAGCAAAATATGTTAACTTTTTTCAAAAAAAGCAAAAAAATCCCTTGACAGATTAAATAGAAAAGCTATAATCCTTTTTTAAGCTTTGTACATTGCAAAATAATGTTTGTTGCTTCCATTTTGAAAGGATTTTCTATGAAGACATTGATGATGTTGGTGTGCGCAATGAGTCTAGTTGGCTGCGCGATGTATGGCGGTCCTGGTGTATCTGGTGCTTATCCTGGAAGTATCATTACCAATGCAACTTATCCTGGAGCAGCCGCATGGTCCGATGTAAATTATGATATGCGTGATTATGAAATCGTCGGCGAAGTCAATGCAGATGCAGAATCTACTTCCATTCTTGGCATTTTGGCCAGTGGTGATTCTGGATACATCAAACTGTTCCAAGCTGCAAAAGCCCAAGGCGCACATGATGTCATTGGTGTAAAGATTGATGTTCATTACTATAATATCCTCAATCTCTATTCCAAAGTGACCAACAAACTTCATGGCTGGGCGATTAAGTGGAAAAAATAACACATAAGTTGTGTGTTTTTTAGCTTTACAAACACATTTCCTTTTGCTGATAGGAAATGTGTTTTTTTATTGCCCGTGTTTACAAGCTCTAAAATGATATAAATAAACATGAGATGATTTATAACTAAGTTGTTCAAACCCATTGATTGAAAAAGAGTAACAAGAGTCGGCTCTTCAGAGACGCAGACAATGTTATGCAGGGTCAAACAGTGCGCCGATGTAGTTTTTAGCAATTGTGTCATATAAATATAGGAAGCACAATGAGTTAATGCCGATGGCATAATTTTTTTCGAATTAGACTCGGTTAGCGGAAGAGCGAGAGTCTTCCATGGCTAACATACTATAAGAGAACTCTCGTATAAGATTGCACTGCAGCAAAGTTTTTTGCCGCGAAGCGGTTTGGGAATAAAGCCTGGGGTTTC
>JAKLHB010000153.1 GCA_022710345.1 Planctomycetota bacterium | reverse complement strand
ATGGATATCCAATGACCCTGATCTTAAAGCATCTAGCCGAAATCCGCATCAATTTGAAATTAAGAGAAAAAAATATTGGCACAGAATTAGAATTAAGTGCTAACCTGGCGTTGCAAACTAAATCAAGTGTCCAGCCTTTGCCTGCGCTGCATGTTTTAGCAGTCAAATCTTTGCTATTGCTTGCTCAATATCACTTGGGTTGCGACAGACAAAATGATGCGATTGTTGCTATCAAAAAAGCCAAAGCCATTTTTGAAAATATCATGAAGCATGATCCTCCTATGGAGAAAATATTGCATAACACATTTAGCAATGAAGTCGTGGGTTATTTTCGTCCATATTTTACGGCTTTGGATGATCTGTCCAAGAGTTTGCAAACATTGACCGTTGAACGTGTCCAGGCTTGCATGCCAAAATATCCTTTCCATTATGAATAAAAGAAAAAGGCGGCAAAAGCCGCCTTTTTCTTTTAGATGTCGAGAGGAGAAGGTAAAATTGGACGTTCTTTGAATTCATTTACTCTTTCTCCATTTTCCTGCTTCTCTATTTCCATATAGCGAGTTTGGGTATAGTCTGGCGAGTGGCCGTAGTCACACATACGCCGTAATTCAGCAATACAAGCTAATTGGGTTTCATACCAATCTGCTACGGCATCTGGAGTCAAATTATCCGGATTTGGGCATTTCCAATCTGCAATTGGCTTGGATTCAGCTTTGTGTTTTTCAATCTCTTGCAGGATGAACCGCTCAAAATCAGTTCTCCACCTGCCTAGTTCTTGCTGTAATTCCTCATCAACAAGGCTACGTTCTGAACAACCGCCAATTGGGCTGCTATAGCGCTCTACACGATTGATCAAGGATATTTGGTTAATCCGGAGCTTGACACTGCCTAATCCCAATGGTTTTGCCATACCAATTTTATGGGCATAATTTGTCTTTGCATCTCGCTTCTTGACAAAATCCAGGGTAAGGGCTAAGGTAAGAAGGCCAAGTTCCCAATTGGTTAAATTATCGAAATGAATCTCAAAAGTAAATATATGGCCGGATGCCAAAGGGCGAATATGTGTGTGCTGTTTGTCTAATTCAGCATCCTTTGGTTTTTCTTCGCCATAAAAGCAAGGCTTATTGCCACCTTTAGAATTAAACCTACGAGGCAAATATAGCTTGCGTCCACGAAGAATTGAAGTTACCAAAGGCCTATCATTATAGCTTGCACGCTGATCAGACTTTCCTTGATTTTCCTCTTGCTGTACAAGATAATGTTGAAATGTTGTTGGTTTTGGGCTGGATAATATGTAAGGTTCTAAAACATTGCCTTCCTCTACCAAAAAATTAATTCCCTGCTCTTGTTGTAAGAATGCTGCTGAAATGCTAATTCGTCCTTGATAGCTTTGTGGCTCAGTACACTGAGGAAGTTTTTGATCCGTAAAGCCAAGAATAAAATCAGGGATGGTCATTTGATCATCTGGATATCTTAAGGCAAAGTCGCCAGTTGCATGCGCAAAGGGTAAACGAAAAATACGAGCGCGGCCTAACCACTGGATAGCATCATTTTTTTGCAAGTAAAAAACCGGCTCACCGGCTATTAATTTTCCATGGTTTGGGAGATAGTCTTCCATAAAATCAGTACGAAAATCATTGTATTTTTCTTGTATACTTTCAGGAATAGGAAGATAAGGGGTTGCTGGCTGATAAAAAACAAATTCACGTTTTTTGGTGTCTATATGGCCTGTTACAACCAGATACCCTGGCTGAGCAATACTAGGATTTTCTTTTGAGTCTTCAGCATAAATTTGGAAAACCTCTGACTCTCCTTTTATATTTCTGCTGGGTATAAATTTTACTTTTTTGATAGGCAATAACTTAGCTTTTGCTTTATTATCGCGTGAGGGCAGGCTTAGGAATTCTTGCCAGTCAGCAAAGTGTTTTAATTTTGTATGCTTTACTTCCATCCATTGGTAAGGTTGGATGGAAAGTCTGCCTTCCGACTCTACTAATATGCCGGCTTGTACATCCCTAAATTTGGGAGAAAAACTACGCTCAGTAACACTCCTCCATGTATATTGTTTAGAATCAAAGTCTTTATCTGGCCGCAATGGGGCCAATGATAAAATTTCCATGATTGAACGAATCATGCCTTTTAGTGTTCGCGGGGGAACGACGATACTCTCAGCATCATGGTCGAGATGGAAAAAATCAGGGAATACATGGCCTTCTTCATCTTTTTGGCCTCGACCATCGCGTGTATAAATTGGGGTTAAATTTTCCATCTCGCAGTGGATAACCCCAGAATAGCGATCTTTATCCCATAGATGATGCCCAGGAGGATTTTGTGCCAATGTCAATGGTACGGGTGGTTGTGAGATAAAATTATAGGGAGCCTTTGCGCTTACCCTTACATTGCGCATCTGACTAGGCAAACTATGCAACATTGAGCCTGGACTGGATTTGGCTGACGGTGAATCAACATTTATGGGCTGACTGGATGTTGGTTGTGTGCTAGATTGCGGGGCTGGTACTTTCATCTGAGGTTTGGGCATTGTTTTAGTTGGAGCGTCTTTAGGCCATTCTGATTTTTCAGTCGGAGGCCATTGGGAGACAAAAAGCGTGTATTCTCCTGGTTCATGAATGCCGGTTTTGTCTTGAAAATTTTGGATTACCTGATTCTTTTTTAGGCTGCTGCGTTTTTGAAATTCTTGTGGCCTTATCGTTGCGTCATCTAGCCGCTCTACTTTAAGCTTGCAAGAAGTTTCGCCTGTTTTTTCAAAGGTAACTTTAACACGATACATATTGACTATCCTTTCGTTTCAATATATTCCACATCAACAGGCAATGCATCGGCTAAAATCAATGCTTGATTTTGGGTAGAAAAGATAAAAAATTCGCGAGAAACCAGTTGTAAGCTAGCTTTATTGCTCTGCGGTGGTGTTGGCATGGGAACCCAGAAGGGTTGAATTCTGTCCACAGATAGCTTGATCCAATAGGCCCCGGCTTCTTGGCAATGTTCTTTTTGTTTTTCTACACCCCACAGCCAATAGCGTTGGTCTAAGGTAAGATAAGCATTGCCATCTCCATCTTTGGTGGGGACTTCACCGCGTAATGCTTGGGGAAATGATGTAGATGAAAGTTCATTCAAGATTCGGCCATTCCATTCATTGGTTAAAGCTGGCCGAATGGCATGGACAAGGCGTTGGCCGTTTTTGTCAAAAATTCTGATTTCCAAAGCCGACTGAAATAATTCTTCCCAACTCCATTTGGTGAGATGAAAGCCATTTTGGGGACATAAAGCTAATGTAACGCCATCGCTATGTATGATGCCCCAGCCCAGGCTGCTTTGCCCCCAAAAGATGATTGTGCCAGATTGCACAAAAGCAGGAACTTGTTTCTCTGGCTGAATCAGCCTGGTCTCGTGTATGGTACGTTTGATGTATTCTGCCATAGCATGCTCCTTTTAATGATTTTGGCAGATATTTTTGCCAACCAATTCATTGGCTTTGGTTTTAAGCCATTGCATAAACGCAGACTGCAATTGTTGTAAATGCTGAGCATATACTTTGGACAGATTGGCAAAGTCAGCAATCGTGATAGGTTCTTTTTCTGGCTCCCAATTTTGAATTGTCAGTTTGCAACCTTTGACTCGTCCGTGTCCAGAAGTCTTGGCATGGCCAATAGCGATATCTTCAGTAGCCAGATCATACAAGACATGGGCAAGTAATCCTAGCAAGGCATCTTTCTCTGAATTTTCCAACCGTCTTTGTTTGATCGTAATGGATAAATCCAAAGGCAAGGGCTTATTTTTTGACCAGAATACATAGGAAGAAAATAGTCGGCCATCTCGTGCACCGCATGTAAAGCGATCAATGGCGACATTATGGACTTCTTGCAACACGGCTTCTTTGGGCAAGAGGCAATCAGAAACTCCCAAAATGCTCGCCTTCTTTGTACTTCCAAACAAAGCTTCAATAATAGATTCGCCGACATCTGTCCAAGTTTGTGGTTCTGTTGGATAATATCCCCAACTTTGCAAAAGAGTATTCACAATCCGCATGGCTCGCTGGCGTAACGCGCCACGGATACTCGATCCAGGGACTACATAACGGCCATTTTCCTGATAAGGCTCGCGATCCACAGTCTTGCCTTGGGCATCACGGCTAATGAGGAATGGTCCAGTGGCAATGAGATTTAATTGGATTTCGATTGGTAACACAGGAAGCCATGTTGCATTGATTTCTTTCAATGGAAGTGGTGGAATATCGCATTTATAGGGGACTACAGACCAGGATGTTTGTTCGTTCTCTAGCCGTATGAGTTGAAAATATTGCTTTGCAGCCTCAGTACATGGGAATTCAAATTTCCAAATTGCAATATCTTGCTCATCTGTTACGCCTATTCTGCCCAATCCTTTGGCAAATCCACCGCCGACCTGAAGCGTTGTTCCGGGGATAGGTGTTAGCGTTTTTTCGGGGATCGTTAGCGTTGTTCCGGGGATCAGTGTTTTAGTTAATGCCATAAAAGCCTCATGGGCTGCTTCTTGTCGTGCTTTCTTATTTTCACCAGCATAATCCAAATATTCGAGACGTAGAGAAAAATGAGCGTCTGCTGGTAATACTTCCATATCAAATTTATGTTGATTTTCTGCAACGCCCCAACATGGATTGATGTGCACCAAATCACGGATTTCTGGCATCGGAAAACCTGGGAGAAAATAGCCGTGATTTACTAATAAAGCCGAGCGTTGTCCTTCTTGGTATTTTTGATAGCCAAACAAGGCATTTGCTGCTTCTTTATCCTTGGTTTCAATCATTGCACGCAGAATACCGGCCAAAGAAGTGCCAGGTAAATATAAACGGCCTTGTCCATCTCTGGCTAAACTTTTATCAGTGGCAGGTGTGCTCGCTAATCCGCCTAAATGTAAGGCAGTATGGCACCGCAAGGTCGCACGTAATATATAGCGTCTCATGCTTTTCTCCTTTGAGCATCTGCAAGCAATGCTAGAAATAGAGATTTCATACCCCACAGCCAGCGAGTTTTTTCGTTTTTGGGAATATAGATGCTTTTCCATATCTCTGGCCCAGCATCAATCATTGTCTTAAGCCAGACATACGCTTGTGTTCCATCTATGAGGCATTTGCTCCAACTGTCTCGCCCTTTTTTAGGCTCTCCATTTTCTCCTAATAATTCCTTATAAAAGGCTTCCAAACAATTTTTAGCTTTATCCAAACAATCTTGGATTTTTTCTTGGCCTTGATACTCAGCCGCGATGGCTTTTTCATGCCACTGATATGCTTGCAAAGCAGCTTCTCGTAATGCAGCCCACTGGTTTGGTTTTAAAGGGTTTTGTATAGAAACATTCCCAATTTTTGCATGAATTTCTTTAAGCAAATTATTGGTATAGCGAGCATTACGCAGCAATGCTAACAGACCTTGGGCTGGAGCATTAAAATCTGGGAATGTAATGGATTTGAATGGCGCAGGGTTATGGTGCGCTGGAATAATATTTTGGGATAAACTCGAGCGGTCAACCATGATCCTTCCAAAACCTTCTTGGCAACGATAACCAATGCTGCTCTGGTTAAAATTGGAAATGATTGCTGCGGGTAGGCAGCCCTGAGTCAAGATAAATTGGAAAACGCTGCCTTTTTGAATGAGCGTTTCTTCGGGCCTAGGCAATCCCCAATGGCTGTAGAATCCTTGCAATGTATCGAGTTTTGCATAATGAGAGACTTCTGCAGCCTTGATGGTGATTCCTTGTGCTCCTAGGGATTCCAAATGTTTTTGTAATATCTCTGCATGGAGCGATGTCATTGGACGGCCCCAATCGTCTTTCAGAATAGCATCTGAAAGGAATTTGACTATAAAAGTACTACCTTCTGGCAAATCTTTGGGCTGGGTCCCAGGAAACAATCGGATATCATCTGCATTTGGTACATCTAACTCTAGCATTGCATGGCCCATCCCACGCCGTTTGGCATGACCCAATCTCACTGGCAAATGTATGGGTAATGCTTGTAGTCGAAGGCGTTCGAGAAATTCTTGCAATTCTTTCTTATGATCGAGAAGAATGTAGCCTTCAAAAATTTGGCCTTCAACTAACGCTTCTTGGCTAAAAGGGCCGCCACTTTTTTCTAAGACCCGCTTTTCTTCATCATCCACCACATTATGATGGACAATGCTGTGTTGTATTGTGTAGGAGTAGATATCTTCAGTATTTTCCGGAAACACAGCAAAGCCTTTGTCAAAATGTTGGATATTTCTTTGATCCCAAGGATGCTTGAAAAGAGCATCCTGATCATGAAGCATATCCAGACTTTCTTCTCCAGCTTCGCTCCCTTCCCAAGGAGGCAACCCTTGGCTCCGTTTATTTTTGCCCCAAGAAAGCGATATAGGAAAAGTAGGAAACTTTTCTTCTTTTGCGCCTTGAGCTACTGGATACAAATTAAGAAAACGGGTTTGTGGGGAACAGAAAAACTTTTGGAAAACGTTATCCAGTGGTTGGCCTAGTTGCAGCCATCGCCAAGCTAGAATCCCCAAAATCGCAGCACCGGGGATATAATCACAACAGGCAGAATGGTTGCCTTGAAATGGGTCTGCAGCTATATGGCAAGGTTCAGTGAGTGTGGCGCGCACTCGTAATATTGTGGAAGAGGCCGTTGTTATAGACGAAATTTCACTGTCAGCAAAGCCTGGCGTACAAGGACTCAGTTCGCATTTTACACAGCCAAAACCACGGGTTCTTTTGTTGCCTAGACGGGTAAGATACGGAAGTACTTGTTCAAGCACGAAAAATATGGCCTGTGCTTTTGATGAATCAGCATTGCAATGCAAATCGCCTTCAAAAATTAGGCCAGCCCTGCCCATTTCTACGGTAAAAAATTTGCCTGGTTCTACAATGCCTGTTGTATCTTCTATGGCTAAATGCGGAGCAATGTAAGAAAAATCGCTCACAATATCCGTGATCTTCATGCTGTTTTTAGCAGCGATCTGTTGTATTTGCTTGCGTATTTCTTCAGGCAGCATACAGCAAGAAAATTGTAAGCAACCAGAAAATGGTGCTTTACCAAATACTTCATCAATAAAATATTGCGGATTTTCTTGCCAGGCATTGATCAAAGTCTTCCACGGAAATTTATTCCCAGCCATCTTAATCCAGTCTTCAATTAAATCTCGTAGTACGCCTGAAATCGTGCTTCCTGGGACTATTGGAAAACCATCATAGTCTGTCAATAATGCGCTATCACAAATACCAGGGATACCCGTCCCGCTGGCAATATGATAATCCGTCAACATAGTCATCTTGAGTTTTCTATGGTCCATAGCAATTAACTCCAAAAGATATCTTGCCGGAGGCCCTGACCGTTAGGACAAAAAAAATCTTCCTTTTGAGCCAACAAGGACTCACCTTCCATGATGTCGAGCAGATCAGTGGCGCGATTCTTTTCATTGATTTGGAAAAAAGAGTTCTCCAATTCGCCAGTTCCAGAAAGGCTCTGAATCCATTCTTCTAGATCATGCTTATTCTTTTGGCTATCTTGAGGTGGTTTATAGGTATCCTGGAGATATTTGGCCAACCGTTTGGTTTCTTTGGGGCCTTGATGCACAGCAGCCTCCAATTCTTTTAATTTGCTGTGTGCTATTAATCCTCTAGCATTACCAAGGTTTTGATAATAAGATGCTAGCGGTGGATGATCACTATGGCTAGCCGGCGCGTTACCAACATAATAAGGTTTACGGGTAAGAGAATAACTCATCGCCCCTTCTTGGAAGATATACTCGTGAGCCCGCATATGTTCTAGTTCAATTCGGCTGGTTTCGCTTACAATGTGGAAATCTAGGGCATTGTAGCCTGACTTACGGCCGATTTTTTTAGCACTTTTGAGCAATGCTTCGGATAAAGCATATGCATGGCGAAATGGATAATGGGCTTTAACAATGGCCACACCGGCGCAGGCTGTAAAATCCTCACGAGCATTCAGAAAACGGACAAGTTCGCGATTTTGCTGCAAGAATTCATGGGTTAGTCGCTGAAATTTATTCATATAGCCAGTTGCCAGGCATAAGCCTAAGCGGCCATCGCAGATAAATGTTAAATCATCGCCGCCTTGTAAAATAGGCCGTAGTGGAAGCAAGATTTTACCCTCTTTTT
The DNA here is from genome assembly GCA_022710345.1 of Planctomycetota bacterium. Lineage (GTDB taxonomy): Bacteria > Planctomycetota > Uabimicrobiia > Uabimicrobiales > JABWCH01 > JAKLHB01. The sequence goes on along the minus strand of JAKLHB010000153.1, from coordinate 3,169 downwards.
GGTTGAGGCTTACTGGGCCAACTACTGGCGGAAAAATTCGATGAGTGATAGCAGCACTATAGGAGGCTTCGATTTCTTGGGCCAAGCAATGGGTGATAAATTGCACTGCTTGTTCTGAGGCAACTTTTATATGTTCAGAAAGCTGGCGCAACAAATCTCGCTTGTCAATGGGAAGATTTTGCTGCAAAGTTTTGAATGCATCGCCCATGCTGTTGGCATCAATGTGAATGATAGCAATATAATTTTTGCCTTCATCGCCCCCTAGCAAATCCAGCTCTTTGGGAAATTCATATTTGCTTGGGTCTAAATTTGGCAATTCGTTCCACACGATTTCAGGGTTTTGTTTCCAAAATTTTTCTTGCAGTTCTTGATGGCTCATTTCGGCATATTTTTCACGAATTTGGCATATTTTACCCAGCAAATCTCCTTTTCGATCCCTGCCAACTACTGGCTCACCCGTAAATCGGCATAATTCTTCAAATCCAAGATGCAAAAATCTAGGCAAGCCTTGGGGTTGACTTTTCATAAAATCCATGCCTATAACATGGCGATGAAGTTCTCTTTGTGGATCGGACGGATCAAACTTGTCACAGTAAATCGCCACTTGTAATTTGGGCATTTCCAAAGCAAGTCTGGCAGAATAGGCGCGAATGAATAGTTGGGCCTGATTTAGCTCGTCAAATAAAATTCTGGCATTCCCACCGCCGCAGTACCAAAGATTTATTTCTTCTGGAATGCCAAGCTGGCGTAAGGTATCTTTAACTATAGGATCAGTTGCGTGGTTGACCATATACGAGCCGCCCACAGCATCCCGCAGGGTACCAGCCTGATAAAGGTAGGTCTGGATGGCCTGGGTATCTAATGTCACAAGATAACGCATGCTTGGATGCTCCTTTTATTCTTGTTTTTTGGTCAAGTTCTCTAAAATATCTGCTAGCCTACGATGCGTATCTTCTATGTTATCTAGGCAAGCAGCAATGGTAGCAAATCCTAGGTCTTTGGGATATTTCTTATCCATGTCAGTTTCGATCGCTTGTTGTTCGTTGATATCTTGTGCTGGCAAAAGAAAACACGTCTGGATTGGCTGCCCTGTGAGCTTATCGGCAAGCCGGTTGCGGATTTCTGCTTGTTGAGGCTTTCCAGCAGCTTTTATATCTACTTTGCACTCGATCAACAACAATTTTCCGTTAGGAAACAAAACAACATAATCGAGTTCAGTAAGGTCGTCCCCTTTTTCTGCAATCTTTATTTTTGCATTCCTATATAGCTGATAGGCTGTTGTGCTTTTCCCAAACTTTTTTTCCAATTGTTTCGTCAACCATAAATCAGCAAAAATTTGTTCCCAAAGTAACCCTATCCATTGAGAATACCTTTCCCAAGGCTTTTTGTATTTGAGCAGGGTGGGCACATTTAAAAATTGTTGATTCTCTTGTAGTGCATGAGGAAAAAATTGCGCAATGCTTGGCAAACGTTCTCTCAAATCCGATGAAAGGCCATCAATCGAAGCTTTTCCTTCCCATTGGTGGGCGCGCTCGCAATGCTCAACCAGATTAACGCATGCACCCCATAGATCAGCTAATGATGCCTCACATTGGAGATTCTGGTATGCCTTTTGCCACTCTTCAGGCATATCCTGATTTGTATCACAGACCATAAAATATCCAGCAATCGTGACATAATCTTTTAATTCTAACTCTGGAGCCTTAATTGATCCCCATTCTGGGGCTTTGCCTGCTTGTTCCAAAATATTTCTTCATCCAGCACTGCGCTGGCCAGACGTTTTTGCCATGCAGGGTCTTTGATAAGTTCTTGGTAGGCGAAGAGCATCCCTTCCCGCATCAAGTGTTTGGCAGCACTTCGAAATAAAACACACGTTGTGTTCCCAGATTCTAGCTTTAGGCAAATAAAGTCTTTAATAATCTTTTGATGTGTGTGTGGCGATTGACGGAATTTGAGTTTTGTTTCGCAAACCATAATGTCATCGGGAAGGCATCCCTTACTTATAAAAAATTCACGGCATTTGTCAGATTCCATTTTTTCTCCGACAAACAAGAGAATTTTTTTAGGTTTTCCCAAAGAATACCATGCAAGTACGTTCACTTGCCAATTTCCTGTATGGAGCATAGCCATAACATCCCAAACCATTTTTTTCTCCTTCTAGTAATAGCGTTACTTTAAAACCACCCAAGTTGCTAGTTGTTCAAAGCTTGTAATATATTGTTTGAAAAAGAGTAACAAGAAGATTGAAATAGTGGTTTCATTTCTGGCTCCACATTCTTATAAATAAAGTTCAGTATCAGTTGTACAGCCTGATACTGATTCATTGCTGCACCAACGGGCAGTTACCTGCCAGTCCGCCGAAGCGGTTGGGCTCCCTGAGCTTGCTATGGGATTACGATAGTAGCTCTCCAATTGGGAGTTCATCAGAAGGTATCATACCCATATCTTGCCACGTCCCTAGTCAACTAGCAACTAGGGTTTTAAAACCTTATTTCATTTCTGATATTTCTTCCATTTTAGGCAAAATACTTTTTTTAGCAAGAAAAAAATATTTTGCCTAAAAAATTTAAAAATATTTTTAACTTATGATAATGCAAAATGATACAGAAATTAATGATAAATGATTATAAATAAATTATAAATGATACCCAAATTGCATCATGATGTGGGATGACGTTGCGTAAGTACGAGAGACAACCGTCTTGGCCCGCGTTTTTCGTAGAGGGAGAAAAACGCATGGAAGCCATCTTGGATCATTTCATAGGTAATCGTTCAAAAGTCTTTCCTACCAGATGATTTTTTTAATGTTACGCCAATGCGATAGCGGCAATCCTACTGTAGAGGCGACCGGCTGGCCAGCCGATTGCCTCCCAATATATATAATATAAGAAGTATTTTATGTTATATATATTGCGAAGGATCATCCAAGAACAGCCCTTTATTGATCTTCTCCAATCAATTTTGCTAAATCTTGTTGGAACATTGCTAAATTTGAACATTTCCATAGCAGTTCCATCACTTGTTTCAATGTCTCTAAATCCTTAATCTTCTGAATCTTAGGCATCAACTTTAAGCCTCTTGGGCCAAATTTTGCTTTCAATCCTTGCTCAATGGCTTCTTGTCTTTCTTCTTGTCGTCCTTCTTGTCGTCCTTCTTGTCGTCCTTCTTG
>JAKLHB010000152.1 GCA_022710345.1 Planctomycetota bacterium | reverse complement strand
TTTAATAAAAAAACTAAAAGTTGATAATGTGGTTTTTTCTTATTCGGATGTGACTTTTAACTATGTGATGACCAAAGCCTCTATTGTTAATGCTGCCGGCGCATCATTCACATTGCTGGGGGCAGAGCAGTCTATGGTTAAAAGCACTAAACCTTTAATAGCTATTGTTGCTGTCAGAACTGGAAGCGGAAAATCTCAGACATCCAGGAAAATTGTTGAACTCTTAAGAGCCGCTGGTAAAAAGGTTGTTGCAATCCGACATCCAATGCCTTATGGTGATTTAGTAAAACAACGCGTCCAAAGATTCGGTTGCATCGAAGATATGGACAAACATCAATGCACCATTGAGGAACGCGAAGAATATGAACATCATATTGTAGCCGGCACGGTGGTTTATGCTGGTGTAGATTATAAGGCAATTTTGACTGAAGCTGAAAAAGAGGCTGATTTTGTGGTTTGGGATGGTGGAAACAACGACATTCCATTCTTCCGTCCAGATTTGCATATCGTGATTGTTGACCCATTGAGGGCTGGTCATGAAGTGTTGTATTATCCTGGCCGCGTGAATTTTGAACTTGCTGATGTGATGGTCTTTAACAAAATGGATGTGGCAAAGCCGGAATCTGTAGAACAGATCCTAGCCAATGCAAAACGCATCAATGATCGCGCCGCCATTGTCAAAGCCAATTCACAAATCACCGTAAGCAATGTTGACCTCATCAAGGACAAACGTGTTCTAGCTATTGAAGATGGCCCAACCGTAACCCACGGAGAAATGAAACTCGGCGCAGGTGTTGTAGCAGCGCAACGCTATGGAGCAAAGACGCTTGTTGATCCAAGACCATACCTCAAAGGTACCTTGGTAGATACATTCAATCGTTATCCAAATATTGGCACCTTGCTTCCAGCAATGGGATATGGTGATCAACAAATCGCTGATCTCCAAGCCACTATCAATGCTTGCGAGTGCGATGTAGTGCTCATTGCTACGCCAATCAATTTGGAACGGCTCGTCAAAGTCAACAAACCCACTGTTCGCGTCACCTATGCTTTGGATGAAATTGGCTCACCTAACCTCAAGGGTATTATGGAAGCCAAATTCAGCAAAGAATTTGGGGAAAAATAGGAATATCCTATCAAACCGAGTTTTTGAAAACAAAACTCGGTTTTTTTGTTTGCCTTGACACATCCTGCAATCTGTGTTAAACTTTTGCAAATCGTTGTAGTAACTTTGCCTTAATTGTTAGTCAATTAGTCATTGACATAACTATATATTAAGAAATATGTTAAATTCATTTCATAACCATTTTCATAGAGGAGACTGCATTGGATTTAGCCAATGTTCTTTTTGGAACCACTTTAGATATCTTGTTGAGGTTGGTATTGATTCTCCTCTGGGCATGGGGTGGACTTTACTCATTAGCTAAGTCGGCTAAGTACCACTCGATGTTGCTTGGGGCTTTGGCTTGCGGGATGATGGGTATGATTACATGCTGCGATCTCCTAATGAACATGCCTGCAAGTTTACTGATCGTATTGCCATACCAGATAGAACTTAATTTTGCTATATTGTTTTTGCAGGATATTTGGGCAGAATTGAATCAACACTACCAACCCCAGCTTGTAATGGCCTTGCTGAATGTTTGTTTAGTAGCGGGGCTCATTGGAAGATATAAACTGGAAGATATAGTGCCTGAGCAAGCCATCCCCATTCCAGTTGCAAAATCGCCGCAACCTTATGTTGCTGATGTTAAAAAAACTAGCTCAGTAATACCTACGCTAACTCCTCAAGAACTGCTTCATTTGCAACAAACGCTTCCTAGGCCAATCACCACACGACAAAGTATTCCAAAACTAAAGCAAGCAGAACCTGCTAAGCCCCAGCCCGAACTTGTAGACGATACTGTAACTCTCAAAGAGTTACAAGAAGATACCGTGTATTCTCCAATGGGAGACAACATTCATGTTCCTCCAGCAAGCCCAGAGACTGATTTGATCGCACCTGCTTGCCAGACAAAGACTTATCAAATTGTACGTGATTTTGGAATCACGCGCAAAGGACAGCCCGTGGAAGAGCCAGAGCCTGTGGAAGGCAAGCCTTATGAAGTTTTGCAAGAATTTGGTGATCTAGAATCCAAATTTGTTTCACCTTTGGATGAGAGCACTGCACATCCACATCCCCTCGAACAAGATTCGTTTTTTACCAAGCCTAAACCATTGCACGAAGAAACAGCCAAAGGTCTGTATTCTCCTGGTGCAGGAGAGGAAGAAGAAGATATTTTTGCAGTTGGGAAAAATTTTGGCAAAGATTTTGGCCCAATTCCATCTGCTGCGGGCTCGCCTTTGCAGGGAACAACTGTGAATCCATCATTGTTTGTGGAAAATTCTATTGCTCCTATGCCTGGTGTATCAGCACCTCCAAAAGATATTCGGCTTGATAGCAAAATCCAGGAAGAGGCCCCACCCACCCGCCGGCTTGGACCAGAAGAACTCAGAGAAATTGCCGAACGTGAGCAAAAGCTGCACGGGTCCTTACGCAAGCAAAAGCTAGCAAAAGCCACCAAAGTTGTTGCTGAACCAATTGCAGTTGAACCTGCTGTGGCAAAGCCTGTCGAACCTGTTGTGGCAAAGCCTGTCGAGCCTGTTGTAGCAAAGCCTGTTATATCAGAGCCTGTTGAACCTGTTGTGGCAGAACCTGTTGTAGCAGAGCCTGTCGAACCTGTTGTGGCAGAGCCTGTCGAACTTGTTGTGGCAAAGCCTGTTGAGTCTATTGTGGCAAAGCCTGTTGAACCTATTCCAGCAGAGCCTCTTGAACCTATTGTGGCAGAGCCTGTTGAACCTGTTTCAGCACCTATTGAGCCTGTTCCAGCAGAGCCTGTCGTGCAAGTTTCAGCAGCACGCATAGAATCAGTCGTAGCAAAGCCTGTTCCAGCAGAGCCTGTCGTGCAAGTCGTAGCAAAGCCTATTGTGGCTGCTCCAGCAGAGCCTGTGGTGCAAGTTCCAGCAGCACGAATAGAACCAGCCGTAGCAAAGTCTGTTGAGTCTGTTGCGCCAGCGGCTACTGAATCCATTGCGACAGTTCCAATAGAGCCAATTGCAGCAAAACCTGTTGAGCCAATTGCGACAGGGACCAAAAAAACAATGGCGGCAAAGCCTGTTGAGCCCAAAGAGGCAATTGATGCAGAACCAACAGCCATTATCAGAGCAAAACCGGCAAAAACAGTTGCACCAAAACCAGCCGGACCAAGTCCTTCAAAACCAAAGGTAGTTGAGCCAGCACCTGAAAAAGCATGGGAAGGCCAGGATGTTGAAGAAAAGGAAGAACCAGTTGCATCTAGCAAAAAAAGGCCAGGCACTAAAATTGGCTTACCTGCTAAAACAGCAAAGGCTCCGAAATCCGATCCTGAAACTTCAACGTCTGAAAAGCCAGAGCCTGAAACAGTATTACCCTTTGTTCCATCTTCCCTACGTGGTTCTACAACAAAAAAAGATGCAGGTTTAAAGTTTTCTAAGCCACAAGGTACTGCAGAATCTAAGACCGTAAAAGCTGCGTTCCCAACTTTACAAAAAAAACCTCTCAACCCTAACTTTATCGTTCCTAAGCCAAGTGCTCCAAAAACCAATGAGGATGAACATGAAAATGCGTAATTATTTGAAGGCTTGGCTAACCTTTGGAATATATTTGCTCCTTAGCTTTCCCTTGGGATGTTCCACTGCGGGCATTCCTGTAGAGCAATATTCAGCATTAACAACACCACAGGAAACCTTTGCATTTGCCCAAAAATCAGTACTGGCTGATGATCCAGAAGCATTTTATTATTGCTTAGCCAGCAATACACAAAAAGACACTAAGCTTTCTGATTTAAAGTTAGCCTGGAATCTTGCAAGTAGCTACTTTTACTTATTTTTAGAAGCTGAAATCAAATCCCTAGAATGCCCAGCACCTGAATTTGTCAATAATCCTCGATTTTCCAAAGCATTCGCAGCCACGACAGCAAAAATGGCTGTGCGTAGCAATGGGCTAGAAATTGCCTTTTTGCTTCTTCAAGAAGAAGGGAAATGGAAAGTCGTTGGGCCTTATAGTATCCCTGATCTCAGCCGCTTGAAAAAACGAGAGCGTTGCCCTTGGCGGCAAGAAAATTTGGTCGCATTTCGGAGTAGCTATGACCAGTGGTTGGACCCCAAGCCTATCCAAAGAGCCAAATCAGATCGTATTCAGAAACCACGTCAACCTGTTTGGCGGACGCATTAAGTGAATTTCAGTATTTTTCTCGCAAAGGACGCAGAGAAAAAGAGATTTTCTCTGCGCCCTCTGCTTTTATTAGCAGACAAAGGATTGTGACTATGCTATGGTGTAAGTTTATTGTTGTGGCCATGCTTACGTTAGGTAGTTTGTGGCTTTGTAATACTAAATTTTATGATCTCCCACCTATAGGCAAATTTTTATCTCCATTTCATGGCTGTTGGCAAAATGCCACGCATACAGATGCAAATCTTGCATTGTCATTGCCAAATTTAACTCATTCTATCATCATTCAATGGGATAAACGGCGAGTTCCTCATATTTTTAGCCAAGATGACCAAGCAGCGTATTTTGCTCAAGGCTATGTGACAGCCCACGATCGTCTATGGCAAATGGAATTTTTGGCCAGAGCAGCCGCGGGCAGGCTATCTGAAGTTGTTGGTCCTAAAGCATTAAATTATGACAAAACTCAACGCGGGCTAGGCATGACATACGCTGCAGAACGCTCACTTGTAGCGATTGAAAAAAATCCAATATCCAAACAGATGCTCGACGCATATACCCAAGGGGTCAATGCGTATGTTGCATCCCTAACCCCATCTCAATACCCCATTGAATATAAAATACTAGATTATACTCCAGAGCCTTGGACAAATTTTAAAACAGCATTGCTCTCAAAATATATGGCCTGGATGCTCACAGGCTCTACAGAAGATTTGTACTTAAGCCGGCTTCTTCGAAAATATGATTTTACAACGCTGTTAGAGCTTTTTCCCATCCATACGAATGAAACTGCGACCGTGATTCCCCACGGCACAACTTGGGATTTTTCAGCACCTGTCTTGACTAAACCCGAAGAAATCTATGTACCTAAATTCCCAGGAGGTGAAGAACCTGGTTTAGTCCCCTTTGGAAATGGCAGCAACAATTGGGCTGTTTCAGGCCAAAAAACTGCTTCAGGCTATCCAATCCTTGCCAATGATCCACACCTTGATTTAAATTTGCCTTCGATTTGGTATGAAGTTCAGTTAGTAACCCCAACACAAAATGTCTATGGAGTGAGTGTTCCAGGCGCGCCTGGCATTTTAGTCGGCTTTAATTCGAAAATTTCATGGGGTGTCACTAATTCCTACATGGATGTTTTAGATTGGTATGAACTAGAATTCAAAGATGACACTTGGGCAGAGTATCGCTATGGCGAAGGATGGCGCGCAACGGCCCAACGCCAGGAAGTGATTCACATTCGAGACCAGGCTCCATTGATTTATACAGTTTTCTACACTCATTACGGCCCTGTGACTGTGAACCCACATTCAGATAGACGAACAAAATTCCCAGTTCAAGCAGCCATGCGGTGGACAGGACATGAGCCGTCCAACGAAGTCTTGGCATATTATCTCATCAACCATGCCCAAAATTATGCTGAATTTGTAGAAGGATTACGCTTATTTGAAAGCCCAGGCCAAAATTTTGTATTTGCTTCTCAACAAGGCGATATTGCAATCTGGCACAATGGAAAGTTTCCAATCAAATGGCCAGGTCAAGGCATGACCATATCCAATGGCTCAGATCCAAAGTACGAATGGCAAGGTTGGATCCCACACGAACAAAATCCCCATATTCTAAATCCAAGCCAAGGCTTTGTTTTTTCAGCAAATCAAATGGCTACAGATTCATCGTATCCTTATTTTATGACAGGCCCATTCGAATTTTACCGTCCCAAACGCATTCAAGAAGTGCTCGCAAACCTTCAGCAAATCACACCTAAAGACATGCAGCAACTTCAGACAGATAACAAAAGCGTATTAGCCGCCTCTATCTTGCCTCAATTACTCAATTGGCTAGAACCTGGCCAATTCAAAGCCAATGAACTCGCTATTTTTGAATGCCTAAAAAAATGGAATTTCAACCATGATGCAGACGCATTGGCTCCTACGGTTTTTGTAGAATGGTGGAAGAGGTTAGAAAAAGCCATTTGGGAAGACGAGTTAGGCAAAGATCATGCTTACTACATGTATCCATTTTGGTATCGCACAGCCCATTTTTTAATCAATGATCCTCAATCTCGCTGGATAGACGATATCCGAACCGAAGCCCAAGAGACCTCAGCAGACCTGGCAAAAATTACATTTACCGCAACATGCCAGGCGCTTACCCAAAAATATGGAGAATTTGGGCCAGCATGGAATTGGGGAAAACACAAAGGTACCCAAATCCAGCATCTACTTGAAATCCCAGGTTTTGGCCATAGCCTTGTTATATGCAATGGCGGTCGGCATATTGTCAATGCAAGTGGAAAAAGTTTGGGATCGTCATGGCGTATGATTGTTTCCCTAGAGCCTCAAATCAAAGCATGGGGAATTTACCCAGGCGGGCAGTCTGGTCATCCAGGTAGCCCACATTATGAAGAATTCTTAGAAACCTGGCGTAAAGGTGAATTGCATCCATTATTATATTGCCAAACAACCAATGATGCCATAGAACAAAGCCAGCTTAGCCATATTTGGCAGATGCAGGGCAGACAAAATTAAAAAATTGCATCCTTGCTAGCTTAGCCATAGAACAAAGCCAGCTTAGCCATATTTGGCAGATGCAAGGCAGACAAAATTAAAAAATTGCATCCTTGCTAGCTTACCATAGAACAAAGCCAGCTTAGCCATATTTGGCAGATGCAAAATTAAAAATTGCATCCTTGCTAGCTTATCCATTTGCGGCATCTCAAGATGCCGCATAATTTATCAAGAAAAGCCATGAATATACAAAAATATCTTAAATCCGCAGGTGTTGTTGGATTGAGTACACTTGCCTCACGTTTTTTAGGACTTGTGCGGGATATGGCATTGGCTTCTGTTTTTGGAGCCAGTTTTGTGCTTGATGCATTCCTGCTTGCATTTACAATTCCAAATTTATTTCGCCAGTTTTTTGGTGAAGGAGCCGTTTCCTCAGCATTTTTGCCAGTTTTTTCCGATGTATTGGAAAAACAAGGTCCAGCCCAAGCATGGCGTATGGCAAGCAAGACCATCACCATGCTGACTGTATTTCTTTTGATTTTGATGGTCTTAGGCATTGGGATTTGCCTTGGATTGAGTGCATTGCCTGATATAGCAGAAAAAGACAAGCTTGCTTTGGAACTATGTGGCTATATGATGCCTTATCTTGTACTCATTTGCTTGGCTGCTTTTTTAGGGGCTGTGCTCAATTCCCTAGATCATTTTTTAACTCCTGCCTTATCCCCCATTGTGTTGAATATTTTTTGGATAGCCTCGATTTTTGTGCTTGCACCGCTCTTTGGCCCCAAGCAACAGCATTGGGCCTATGCGATGGCTGCAGCAATCCTACTTTCTGGCGTTGTGCAAGTGATCTTGCAATATCCAGCACTCAAGCAAAAGCATGCACAATTACAATTCTGCTGGGACTGGGAAGATTCTAATTTCCAGAGAGTTCTGCTTCAGCTTGGCCCTATTTTATTAGGTGCAGCCGCAGTGCAAATCAATGTGGTCGTAGATCGCCTGGTGGCATGGTTTTGGATTCCTGGAGATGGAGCTTTGACCGTCCTTTATATGGGCAACCGCCTGATGCAGTTTCCATTGGCCATCATTGGCATTTCTGTGGCCACTGTGGCCTTTCCTTGGTTTAGCCGCCTGGTAGCCCGTGGAGAACTGAGCGAATTGGCCAAAGCAATTCCAGCAGCCATGCGTTTGACTTTTTTAGTATCATTTCCGGCTTCCTTTGGCCTCATCATTTTAGCCCACCCGATCATTGCTTTGATCTATGGCCATCAACAATTTGATCAGCAAGCAGTGCTCCGAACCACATACGTTTTGATTGCCTATTCTAGCGGCCTGTGGCTTTATATCTTGATGCAGATTGTGCTAAAAGCCTTTTATGCCCTGGGAGATACCAAAACACCTATGATAATCTCACTATGCGCAGTCTTAACAAATTTGACCTGGAACTTATGCCTGGTTGGGATTTGGCAAGAAGCAGGCTTAGCTATGGCAACGGCTTTCAATGCACTTTTGCAAGTCACTGTCTTGATCTGGCTCTTGCAAAAAAAGATTGCCTTGGATTGGCAAAGCACGTGGACTATGGTTTGGAAATGCCTTTTGTCCACATGCTTGATGTGCATCATGACCTATTTTGCCGCAGACATGATTCTTGCCTTAATTCATAGCAAAATTTTAGCAGTATGCTTGCCTGTTTTGTTAGGGATTTTTGTCTATTTTGGAGCTTGCAAATATCTTGGTATACAAGAATTGAACTTGCTTTTTCACAGGAGGAATCCAAATGAAAAATAGAAGCGAAGCTATTTTGATCCGCAGAACTGGGGGCAAAGTATTGGAATTGAAAATCATTCCACAAGGCAAACAAGGCAAAACAAACTTTGCCACAGACAATGTTGTGCGCGGGTCCATGGACACCGTCTCGTTAGAGAAATCAGAGTCTTTTATCCAATGGGTAGATAGCGCTGGCAGATTAGCCGAATTGGAAGAATTGGTCAAAACAATTTTACGTGCATAGAGCGTGGAATCTAATGGCAAGACTCACGAAGCATACGACAGAAATTATCCTAGAAAGTATTTCGGATGGAGTCTTTACAGTTGACTATGACTGGAGGATTTCCTCATTCAACCGTGCTGCCGAAGAGATCACAGGAGTTTCTCGAAAGGAAGCAATGGGCAAAAAATGTTGCGAAGTATTTAGGTCCAATATGTGTGAAACAGATTGTGCTCTACACCACACAATGCAATCGGGCAACCCCATCATTAACAAACCAGCTTGCATCATCAATAGCAAAGGCCTTCAGATTCCGATCAGTGTATCCACAGCACTTTTAAAAAATATGGATGGCACCATCATAGGAGGTGTCGAAACATTCCGCGATTTAAGCCTTGTAGAAAAATTGCGCAAAGAGTTAGAAGGCCGTTTTACTATGGAAGATATGATCAGCAATAGCGTTTCGATGCGTAAAATATTCAAAATATTACCACAAATTGCTGCCAGCGATAGCACAGTGTTGATCCAAGGTGAGACTGGGACAGGCAAGGAGCTTCTAGCAAATGCTATCCATAGCATGAGCGCGCGTAGAGAAAAAGCATTTGTCGCAGTCAATTGCGCTGCTCTTCCCGATACTTTACTGGAATCAGAACTCTTTGGATATAAAGCTGGTGCATTTACAGGGGCTCACAAGGATAAACCAGGGCGTTTTGCATTGGCCCAAGGTGGAACAATATTTTTGGATGAAATCGGAGACATCAGTGCATCCTTGCAAATACGACTTTTGCGCGTGCTTCAGGAAAAAATTTTTGAGCCATTGGGCAGCACCTTTCCTATCAAAGCAGATTTGCGTATTTTAGCGGCCACGAACAAAAATATTGCTGATTTAGTTCAAAGCGGAGCATTTCGTCAGGACCTTTTCTATCGCATTCATGTCATGAAGATTGAGCTGCCTCCTTTGAGAGATCGAAAAGCTGACATTCCTTTGCTGATCGCCCATTTCATTCAGCATTTCAATAAATTACAAGGAAAAAATATCACAGGGATTGATCATAAAGCACTTGCTATTTTAATGACACACAATTATCCAGGTAATATTCGAGAGTTGCAAAACATCATTGAACATGGCTTCATACTTTGCCAAGAAGGCATGATTGACCCCATCCACTTGCCAGAATACCTAACAAAGCCAACTTTTCTCATTGCGCAGCAAAACGATATGGCATCACGTATCCAATCCGCAGAAGCACTTGCTATTTTGGAAGCTTTGCAACACAATCAATACAATCATTTGGCAGCAGCCAGAGAATTAGGCATTCACAAAAGCACGCTATTTAGGAAGATCAAAAAACTAGGGTTAACTCAATTCCGCTAAGCTTAAGTAAGTATGGTAAATGTCTCTGCATGATAACCACCATTCTATAACCGCGCTTTTGCATAGTCGCAACAATGCGACGCATATTCATCTAAACGTCGTAATAATGCGACTCATGCCAAGCTTGCTTTTTAGATAATTTTTATATAACTCATTTATATATAATATGTAATAGAATACCATTTTATATGGCATTCCTTTTGCTTATACGGATCTACGCAAACATCGTTTTGTTTTTGACAAAACTTCCATAGATTCTTTACATTTCTTTGGAATGTGCGAGGATGCCAGCGATGAAAGTAGCGCTTGCCATCTGGAACAATAGAATTTCTCCTGTGTTTGATAGTGCACATCAGATTGCGATTTTCACCATCCAGGATGGTACAGCTCATCCATCAGGAGAAGCTCTACTTGAGGAAACATTACCTCAAAAAAAGATAGCCAGATTGCTCAATCTGGAGATTGAAACTCTGATTTGCGGTGCAATCTCTCGGCCTCTGGCTTGTTTGATCGAGCTATCAGGCATTCATCTAATTTCCTTCATTGCTGGACCTGCCGATGAAGTACTCACTGCATATCTCTCGGATTCTTTAGAAAAAAAGAAATACCAGATGCCTGGATGCTGGAACGCTGAAAACTGTCCTAGACATCAAAGGCAATGCCATTGTCCTCATTGCAGAAAAAAAAGGAAACAAAAAAATGAAGATATGTATTCCTGTTGACGAAGATAAAGGACTTGAAAGCCCTGTCTGTGCTCATTTTGGATCAGCACCTGCTTTTTTGATCATTGAAAGCGAAACAAAGGCTTTTCAAATCAAGCATAATCAAGATATTCATCATGCACATGGAATGTGCCGGCCGCTTGCTTCTTTGGATGGAGAAAACATCCATGGAATAGTCGTCGGTGGAATTGGACAAGGCGCTTTCAATAAGCTTAAAGCTGCCAATATCGCGGTATATCACTCAGAATACAAAACTGTTGCCGAAACAATAGAAGCTTTCAATACAGGCAAATTACACGAAGTCACTCTCCAAACCGCATGCGCGCATCATAGACACGGTGAATGCCATAGCTAATTACAATTGACCGCAAAAAATCCTAATCTTGAAAGAATGTTTTTTGATAAATTTACTGCGCTTCCCGATTGAATTCAATATAAAAATTGCTATACTGTAGGTGCCCAGATTGGTTTACTCATGCTGGAT
>JAKLHB010000151.1 GCA_022710345.1 Planctomycetota bacterium | reverse complement strand
AGGGGCGTTCAGGATTAATTTTGTTAACAAGCTATCAGCACGAGGCTGTTACAAATGCTGCGGAACGAATTCAAGTCTATGGAGTACCTGCTATCAAAATTGGAGAGAAACGCGGTGATTCTGTAAATTCAGAATTACGAAAGCGCAGCCAGGCTTGGGCAGATCAGCAAATCCAAAGCTTAGAAAAAAAGCATAGTATGGAAGAGCTGGCTGATTATAAAACCTTGCAAGACTTAATCCATAATTATTTAACATCGCCTAAAAAATGTGTTGATTTAGAAGCATTGCTCCAGCAAATTCAAACTTTAGCGCAAGATTGGATACCTGCTCAGTTGCGAGATAAATTGCAAGAGTATAGAGCCAGACTACAGTATGGTCCTAGCCTGAATGATGATGCCATGATGCTAGAATTCTTGCAAAAACAAGTCTTGGATTTGCCGACCACAGAACTCCAATTTTTACCTGATGGGCCTAAAAAAGTGATTAAGCTCAAAATCCGTTTAGAAAAATTGGGCATCTTAAATTCCGAAGAATTACAATTTCTCCAAAAAATAGCAGAATACAATGATCCTTCTCTGCCTTGGCCTAACCAAGCATGGCTTGATTTTAAGAAACAATGTCTCCAAAAGCTACAAATTTGGTATGAATCAAAAGTCGCCTGTTCTGGGCCTTCTGAATTAGGGAAATTACTCACTGAAGTTCTGGAATCAATGGCTCGAAAACTCCGTACTCAAGCATTAGGCCGGAATATGATTTTGCAGGATTACATGCAGCAATTGATCGCCGATCCCCAAGGCGTGATGGATGGCCTTTTGGAATACACAGCCGTTTTGGCTGCAACATGCCAACAAGCAGCGAGCCAACGCATGGGAGCCATCAAAGAAAATGATCTAGTTTATGATACCGTCGTTGTGGATGAAGCAGCTCGTGCCAATCCTTTGGATTTATTTATCCCAATGAGCCAAGCATGTAAGCGTATTATTTTAGTCGGCGATCATCGGCAGTTGCCACAGATGCTAGAACCGGATTTAGAAAAAGATGCAGAAAACAATGTGCAGGAAGAATTGCAAAAACATTGGGAGAAAAGTTTATTTGAAAGATTGTTCCAATTGTTGAGGGAAAGAGAACAAAAAGATGGACTCCAACGCACCATTACATTGGATCAGCAATATCGCATGCACAGGATTTTAGGTGATTTTGTAAGCCAGGAATTCTATGAAATACATGGGGAGCCTAAGATTCATTGCGGAGTGCCTGATTCTATGGTAGAGCATCATTTGCCAGGCTATACGGATCATTTAGGAAATCCAGCAGCCGCGGCTTGGTTAGATGTTTCCATTGAAGAAGGTACAGAGCTATCTGGCCAAAGCAAATCTAGACCTGCTGAAGCTAAAAAGCTTGCCTATGAATTAAAACGGCTCTTAGAATGCACGGATTCATTAACATTTGGAGTGATTAGTTTTTATTCTGCACAAGTACGTGAAATTCAAAAAGAACTTTGTTCATTAGGAATAACAAGAAGTTTACCTCATCAAGAGTATGAAATTCATCCTGATTGGCGTTATCTGCATTTAAAATCTGGCAAAACAATTGAAAGACTTCGTATTGGCACTGTGGACTCCTTTCAAGGAAGAGAATTCGATGTTGTGTTACTTTCGATGACACGGAGCAATCATTATCCAGATTTAACAGAGCTAGATCGTCGCAGAAAGTATGGGCATTTGATGCTTGCCAATCGTTTGTGTGTTTCCATGAGCCGACAGAAACGATTGCTCATTGTAGTAGGAGATCATACTATGGTACAAACAGCATCGGCAAAGGAAGTCATTAGGCCGCTTGCAGAATTTTATCGCTTATGTCAGGGAAATTATGGTTGCTGCATTCAGTAAATCTACGCAAGTTTTATATTTTCATCCAAGCTTAGGGCAACAAAGATTTGTAAAGTTAAAGTTTTTGTTATGGCCAGTTGTTGCTTTGCAGGTAGTGGCTTGTTTCCCACGCATTCAGCAAATGAATCTTTTCCAAAAATATTGCTTAGAACTTTGGAAAACCGGGCTTTGTGATCCTAAAGCAATTGGAGCTTGCCTGGGCTTGGGTGCAGAGCTTATCCAATACATTCTTCAACAATTAGAACAAATGGGTATGTTAGACCATACACAGATGCCATTCAGCCAACAAACCAATGAAGTAGTCTCTGGCTATGTGTTTCAAGACCCATTCACAGGAAAATTTTGGCCGCGTTTTGCTGCACAATTGGAATTTGGTGATGTAGAATATGATGAAAAACAACGCATTTTGCTCAATGCAGGAACTCCAAACAATCCAAGAAAAGAAAAACCATTTCGATTATTGATGGAGCAGAATAGCCTGGTGTATATTCCCAATGCAGAACAAATCTGGCAAATCTGTTGTCTTCATCATCAAGATTGGCTTTTGAACCAAGATCAAGTTATAGAAACCGAGCCAATCTTAGCTGGTCATACAAGTAATTTGGAACAAATTTCAGTTTTGTCTGCAAAGCCGCATCCATATTTATTAGTAGTCCCATTGCTTGTACTTAAAAATTTAGATGGTAAGATTGGGAATTGGCAGATGGTAGATCCATTTGGTCTTGGCCCTAATCCATTTTTTAATGAATTGCTAGCCCAGAGAATTCGCGAAGATGAAAGCTTAAGTTCAATTTTGCAAGAAATACCATCAGAAGACTCACAGCCGTCTCATGCTGAAAGCCTTTGGAAAGCAGCAAAGGATTTAGTAGAAGAAAAGTTAGGGCACGATATCATCCAAAGTTATCCACAACTATGGGAAAACCTTTCCAAAATGGAAATGGCTTATGCCCGCTTGATTCCTAACGGCTCAAAATTCCTGCGTCAGCATGAGGGCATTCATGCAGGAGTTCTTGCTTGTATGGATGGGCTGCAACTTGTGCATGAAATGCTAGGCAGTAAAATGTGTTGGATAGGACAAGGGCTCATTAGCCAAGATCGCCAAAATAATGCTAAACTTTTGGAAAAAATTGCAGTAAAGCTTGGGTTCTCATCCCTTCCACGCTGTTTTCAATATGTTTCATTATCCCAAATTCAGCAAGCTGCAGATACTGCCAATGCCCCTTCGTTGGCTGCTGCTATGGTAGTGGCATTACTGATATGCAACCGAAATCCAAAACATCCTTTTGCAAGCATAGTATCCAGATGTCCTGAATTATTGAATGATCTTTCCGCTATTATAGAATTGGATAAAAAAGGCCATGAATCCGTAAGTAAACAGAGTGATATTCGCTCTATAGTCTATAAAATGATTCAAAATTTACTGCCATTACCAGCTTAGCTGGCTATTTTAAGAATCAATTATTTTGCGGATTTGTATGATGATATATCTGTTGTAACGAAAGCATAAATTTCTATGGTAAGAAAAAGCAAAGCTAAAGAAATTCATTTAGAGCCTACGGACCAAGGATCAGACCACGAAGCGTTAGGTTTTATCAGAAGCATTTTGGGACCTCAGTCAACGAGCTCTCAACCAACAACTATACCTGTTCCTGATCTCAAACAAGACACATTCGATGAAGTAACTATATCTGTCACGCCCCAAGAAGAGCCTAAAGTAGCCGATAAAGAAAGTCCCAAAGAAACAAAGCCAAGCAAAACAAAATCAGAACTTTCTGAAGAACAAAAACGCTTGACTGTATGGGAATCAGCTTTGATGCAAAAAGCAAGAGAGCTGGCTGAGCAAGAAGCGAATGCAGAAGCCAATTTCTCCAAACAAAATCGGCAAGCGACAGAAGAATTAGAAAAGCAGGTCAACTTCTTGAGACAACAGTTGAATCAGCTTCGGCAACAAATTATGGAAGAGCGTTCGCAATTGCATTTTAAGTGGGAGCAAGAAAGACAACGGTTATATGAAGCTTTTCAAAATTCTTTAGCTCAGGAAGAAGCAGTTGTACGAGCCAGGCATTTAGCCTTAGAAGAAGAGCAAAGCAAGAAACAAAAAGAATGGCAAGAGCAATGCCATATCAGAGAACAAGAACACCTCAAAAGAGAACTAGAATTACGTCAAAAGCAAAATCAGTTGACAATTCAAGAAGAACTTCTGGCAGAAGATCGCGCAGCATTGGAGCAAAAAATTGAGCTACGAGCTGGTGAAGAGCTAAAACGCTTGCGTTTAGAGCTTCAAATTGCACGCGATTTCAACCAAATGCTTCAAAAAGAGCGCAATGAATTGGAAACACGGCTTCGAGCATACGAAGAACTACATCGTAAATTAGGCAATCGAGAACCAGAAGAAATCCTTGCGGATCTTAAGAAAAAAGAGCAAGAAATTCAACGATTACACCATGAGTTAGCCCAAGCTCCTAGTCCAGAAATATTGCAAGAACTGCAACAAGCGCAGATCATTCAAAAACAACTTCAACATCAAATTTCTGAATTGACATATCAATATTCCAAAAGCAAAGTTCAGCAAGATCATGCACTCATTGCCGCCACAGAGCTAGAGACTTTGCGAGATGCCAATAAAATTTTGACTGTTCGATGTGAACAATCTTTGAATTATGTTGCCAAGCTTGAAGAAGAAGTAAGCCGATATAGAAAATTCACCGAAGTTCCTAAAGAACGACAAGTGCGAATTGGTGTCATTGAAGAGCCTCTCTATAAAATTAAGCGTGATCCGCCGAATCCCAAAATTGATGAATTTGAATGGCTGGAACAAACTGCGCTAGCCATGGAAAGTTGTGGTTTTTATTTTCCCAGACGATTGCTATATGCGTTTCACACTTCGCTCAAGATTGCAGAATGGTCTTCTTTGAGTATTTTAACTGGCATTAGTGGAACAGGAAAATCTGAATTGCCCAGGTTATATGCACGATTTGGTGGCCTAGAATTTGAAGCCATTGCAGTGCAACCCAATTGGGATAGCCCTCAAGATTTGTTTGGATTTTTTAATTACATGGACAATCGGTTCAATGCTAAACCCTTGCTCAGAGCAATGGTCCAAAGCCAATTGCCCAAGGAAAAATTTGGATTTAATGATGGCTTGCTTTTAGTGCTTCTCGATGAAATGAACCTGGCTCGCGTGGAGCAATATTTTAGTGACCTTTTAAGCAAATTAGAGCTTCGCAGAGGAGAAACTCAAACTGTTTATTTGAATATTGATTTAGGCTCTGGACTAGAACCCTATCCAGTGCCACTAGGTAAAAATATTCTTTTTGTCGGCACGATCAATGAAGATGAATCCACACAAACGTTGTCTGACAAAGCAGTAGATCGCAGCAATGTGATTGCATTCCCTAGCCCCTATCAATTTCGAAGCCGCGAAACGTTGTATTTAGGCGATAAGAAAGGATTCCTCAGTTTTTCTACCTGGCAAACTTGGCTAAGAACACCAAGCTTTATCAAAGAGGATATTCGAACAAAATTCAAAACCACAGTGGAAGAAATCAATCGCTGCCTTGCAACAGTTGGTAGAGCCTTAGGCCATCGTGTGTGGCAAAGTATGGAAAATTATATTGCGAATCATCCAGAAGTATGCAAAGCAACCAAAGAAATTCGTGGGGCTAAAGAAGGCTCGAAAGCCTCTGAATCTAAATCCAAAGATAAGGATACATCTAAAGCTCAAGAGCGATTAGAGGGAGCATATCAACGCGCTTTTGAGGACCAAATTGTACAAAAGATCATGCCTAAACTCCGTGGCGTAGAGACAGAAGGGCATGCACGCAAATTTTGCCTAGACCCTATTGCAGAAATCATTCGTAAAGAAGCGCTTGGTTTATTAGAAGACTACCAAAACGCTTGTGAAAAGGGCCATGGTACATTTTTATGGCATAGTGCCCATTATCTCGAGGCAGAGGAATAACATGCAGGTCAAAACAGGACCCTGGAATGAATCAATCCCTGAAATTTTTGTCTTAGAAAATCTGGCGGCTGAACCTCATCAAACCAAAGCAGGAGCATATTGGGCATCTGTTCAACTTTTAAACCACATTTTTGCAAAAAGCTCTTCTTATGATGCTGGCACAGGACAAAGCAGCCCCCAGCCTTTGCAAAGTGGATTAGATGCAATTGCAGGATTATTACGTATAGGCAATAGGCCACTTCCAGAAGACAGTGTGTACCGCACTCTAGAATTTTGCTCAGAGCCTTTGGAGCATATTCTAAGTTCTCCACATAAAAAGTTATTACGCCAGCATTTACTATTGCCATTGCACAAAGTCCGGGAAATGGATACGCATTGCATGGCGTATCTTGCCAGGCAGCCCGGCAGAAATGCAAGAGAAAAAATAGCAATTAAAGAACGCGCTCTGGCTGTGCAAAGAGAAATCTCAGCCAATACATTGGAAAATCAAGTTCTCAAACGGTTGCTATTGGGGCTCCGCCCGTTTATTAGCCAAAGAATTGATTTGCTTCCTCATTATGATGCTGCTGATAATCAGCAAAAAATGTATTTTTTTGAAAAAACACTCAAGCTTTGCAATGATGCACTGCGTGCCTGGCTCCATGATGTGGTTCCAGCACCCATGATCAAAGCCAATAATGTATTGCTTTCGGATCGTTTTTATAACAAAATTTGGAGAGCAGTGCAATGGTTGCAAAAGTATTGGGCTGAGATTAATCAAATTTGGAAATCCGGACCACAACGGCTTTCTATCGCTGCATTTTGGATTTTGGTCGCTAAACTTTGGCGACGGACACAACCAATTTTCTATGATTCTTTTGCCTGGCTGCATCCTGGTTTTTTGAGCGATGCCTTGGGCATCTCTTGCTTAGAAAGTTCAGATGAAAATGTCTTTTGGCAGGATTATAGAGAGCCGTATTTGTCTTGGATCATTCCTTATGGCCGAAATGCTTGTTTTTTAGATATGGCGATTCAGGAAGGTAAAATTTGCATAGATATCACTCCTATGGCTAAACTCATGTTAGCCGGAGTAGATTTATGGGAACTTCAACACGCTGAGCGCAAGTCGTACAAAATTTCCATTTGGTTTGATCCCCAAGAACGATGTGCCGAAAATCGCTATTTCCCTTGGAAAGCAGAGTGTACACAACAAGGCTCTGTTACCCCTATTTGGCTAGGGAAAAACTATGCAGATATTGCTGGGTTCAATGAATTTGCAAATCAAGTATGGGATCAAATTTTACATGGTCTCCCACAAGAAGAGCCTAACACAATTGCTGCCAAACCATTGCGTTCGCCTTGGCTTGGCATAGATATTGGCCCAGCAATTCCTAAAATATTCGCACAACAGCAATGGATTAATCCTGAGCTACAGCTTTATGCTGTGCCATTTGTGCTTGCAGATCATACTGTGGATTGGCTTGTTGGCCAACAAAATTCACTTTTGATTTCCTACGAGCATTGGAATAGGATTGTTGCTTTGCGAAATGTCTTAGCAGAAAAGGAAGCAGAAGAATCTGCATTGGCAGGGGGGTTACAACGGATTATCAGTTCATTGAGTAAACGATTAGATGCCCCTAGACATGCGCATGCAGCAATCGGTGTTCCAGATACATTAGACGAACTTGGTCTGCAACTTTTACGTGCGACTTTTGCTCCTCTTTGTGATAAAATATACTTCCTGTGGCGTAGTGTGGCAGGGGCATTGGGGTGGCAAGAAACATGGACAACAACAGAATCTCCAATTCAACCTGGAGATATGGTTTTGGTGATGGATGCCGAATCACCATCGTGGACAACTACATGCCTGATGGCCAAATATGATAGAAAACTAGAAAATACACCAGAAACTACATACACACACGGAATTTATTGGGAGAGAAAACCTCCTTTAATGCCTTTAGAAGCCGCAAAGAACCTATCTTTTCATGGGCTGCTAGCAGATTATTTACATTTGGCATTGGGCAATATCGCGGATCATGAAATTCCAGAGCATGATGCAGAAGAAATTTTAGAACCCATCATTGAATCACTCATCAGCACAGGTTTGGCCGAACAATTGATTGAAGAAGAAAAAGACATCTGGCTAGAACTGCCTACACATATTGCAAAACAACTTTATACAACAGAAGAACCAGGTTGGATCAAGTTACTATTTCATCGCGATACATGGAAAGAAGCAACACAGCGTTGGTACAATCGCTTGAAAGATTGGCTATATCATTGGAAATATTCAGACCAATTCCAAGAAGTCAGGCAACATACGAGTGGTAGAGCCATACACGTATTGCTGATTGGAAGGCCTTTTCACAAAAAGTGGTTGAGAGAGACAATTTTGTATTATTTGGAAAATCACTTTGATAGCTTACCAGCAAAATACCACATCTTAGAACAAAGCCATGAATTGGTTGCTAAAGGAGCTTATGTATTTCTGTCTAGAACAGCAGCCAATTTGCCTACTTATGAGGATTGGTTGCCAGATTTATACCTAGAAGTTTTGGACAATGGAATTCCTAATTTCATCCAGATCTTTGAAGGTCGGACAGCGCGACCTGGGCAAGAAATTTTCTATGATGTGCCTAAAAGCTTGGAATTACCACCTAATCAGCCATCGTATCGCATCCCTTTGGTCAGGGATCGCAATACAAGGCGGCCTCTGCTTTATGCAGCACGTTTGGAATCGCCCGCATTTCCTCTCAAACAGCCAATCACTGTAACGATGAGGGTTTGGTATCGGTATGGAGAAGATAGCTACCGCCTTTTAGTAAAACCTCGGGAAGCCAAAAATGCTCCCTTTAAAGAACTCGAAGTAAAATGGGTGCGAGGAGCAGAACATAGCAAACAAAGCACAGCTAAAAATCTAGCACCTAATTTTCCGCCCAAAGAGAAATGGAAAACCGAAGATTTGCAACAATATGTTCAATGGTTTATGGAAGCCGCTGGCGATCTCAAACGCGAGGCCAATCAAATTTTCACTGTAAACTTTTTCTTTTATCATGGCTTAGATTATGTGCGCCGATATTTGGAAAACTTTGGCAGATTGATGGAGAAGAAGCTTTTACCGCCTTGTAAACGGCTTCTGCATTATGACAAAGACTATCATGCAATTCCAGTCTTTGTGATTACTACCTTAAGATATGAAGTTATTCCATGGCTTTTGCGTTTAGGCGGAATTGAATCTAATAAGATTCATGAAGCTTTTGACGCACCGCCAACTCAACCTTTGATGGATGCTCTACAGCATATCAAACAAGTTTCTTTGGAAATATTGAGTTTACTTGGACCTGAGACACCTTTGGTATTTTTGGATTTTTTGAACCATAACTTCCAAGATACAAATCAAGATCGAGAAATTTGCTATATGTTTGGCAGGGTTATTGGTGCAGGTACAGATGAACGAAGAAGATTAGTAGAAGCTATGCTGGCAGAGTTGAAACGCAGATTTGAAGACAACATGCGTCGAGATTACATAGAACGGCCTAAAGTCGGATATCGTTACTTGCTTTGGGCCATTGCCACAGCAATATGGAGGCATCCTGACTTTGTTGATACACTGAGTAGCCTCAATGAAATTCGTTTTTTGTTGCGCGTTCTTGAACATGACTGTCGTACATTGCTCTACACATTGCAAAAAAATACATTGACAAGTAAGCACTGGCTAAATTATTTAAGCTATTTTCGAAGCATCACAGAGATTCTCTTGGGCATTTTACGATTGAGAGACAGTGCAGATGGGTATCTCATCCAGGCAGGAAGCAAACGCATGTGTGAATTTGCGTATTATCTCCATCAAATTGATGCTTTATTTCTCAAATCCGGCTATGAATGCAAATCATGCTTTCGCTTTGAATGCGTTCAAAAACCTCAGGGTATGTCTGAAATCATTCATGTTGTCACAAGTTATCTAACAGGTGAAGAGTCAACTGCATTGATCAAGATTAAGAAAATCGAAGATGAGCGAGAATTAGAATAGCTTCAAAGGATGGATCATGCTATGAGAAATATTTTCATCATCTGGTTATTTTGTTTTACATGCCCATTATTTGGGCTTTGGATCACGTTAAGCAATGGCACTGTATTGTATGGCGAAATCGTAGAGCATAACGATAATAAACTGGTTCTACAACGGTTGGATACTTTTGGCATCGTTGAAATTCCATGGACAGCGCTCCATCCCATACAACGTCAACAATTACAACAAAAATTAGGTCTTATATTAGCAAAAACTGAAGTATCTCAAACCATACCTGGAATTGTGCTATATCTGAGAACTGGCAGCAGTATCATGGGTGAAGAAGTAGAACGGAAAGGGATCTATGTAGTAGTACGAAACAAAACCGGGATTTTTTCCATTGAACTTCAACACATTCTCAAAGAAGAAGCCCGTGAAATTCCAGTCACAGATATTTATCGAATGTCTGAAGTCTATGGCGAAATGAGCAAACGGTATAAGCTTGAAAAAGCAGACGGCCATTGGCAATTCGGCCAATGGCTGATGCAAATTGAAGATTTTGAGCATGCCCAAATCCATCTTCAGCGAGCAAAGACCTTAGACACATCCTTATCTTCTAATGTGAATGTGCTCTTAGACCGCATTCAAAAACGCACACAAGAGATCCAGCAAAAAAAACTCATGCAAAAATTTCAATTGTATCGCAACTCCAAACACTATGATCAAGCCTTAGCTGCCTTAGACCAACTAAAGTCTGTGCTTGAGCCAAGCCAATGGCAACAGTACAGAGAAGAGACTTTGTCTCAACAAAGTGAATACCTAAGACAGACAATTTCCCAGGAATGGGTACAACAAGCCCAGCAAAAAATTGGTGCTTTAGCCCTGAATCGTAAGCTTACCCTTCAGCAAGCCCAACAATTTATTTTGCAAAAGCTGGATGCTCTTATTTTGGCTGAATTGGCAAAAATATTTGGCATGGAACAAGCAAAAATTCAAGAATACTGGGAAAAACGTGAGAAAAGCGCCAAGTATCGCTTTTCTTATGGAGACGGTACGTTTATTGTCGGACTGCAGGGACAAGAGCCTGAAGAAAATGCAGGTTCAGTTGAGTGGGAACCCCCAAATATCTCCAAACAATTGCTTCGCCAATCCACACTCAGCAATTCAGAAGAATGGTGGCAAGCAGCCAGCAGTTCAATGCGCAAGGAATGGCTGCTGGCTTATTATTCAGAAAATCGCCTCACAGTAGCACAACAAGAACTCAAGACATGCCCCAGTTGCTCAGGTAGAGGAACCCAAATTTCATCATCCAAGATCATCGTTTGTCCGGCTTGCCATGGACTACGTGCAGAACGTGTGGTAATCAGCAAATAAGGATTCACACGGATAAACAGATAAAATCATTTTTTACCGCGCTTCTCGCTTGAATTAAATACAAAAGTTGATATGAAGTGAATGGAAATTCACGTTAGGCGAGTATTGGAAAGCCGTATGCCATGAAAGTGGCCCGTACGGTTTGGGTTAGCATGGGGGCGAGAGCCTTCCATGACT
>JAKLHB010000150.1 GCA_022710345.1 Planctomycetota bacterium | reverse complement strand
ATGTAAATCCTCCTGCTCGAATACTAAACCGTAGGTTCTCTCAGAGAATACCCCTGTCTGGTTCTACAGGCCATCCCAAAGGTGTCATGATCAATCATGCGGCTATTGTGAATCGCTTGCAATGGATGCAGCATCAGTATTGCCTCACAGCCCAAGATCGAATTTTGCAAAAGACAAACTATGCATTCGATGTGTCAGTCTGGGAATTTTTCTGGCCAATCATCACAGGGGCCACCTTGGTTTTAGCCAAACCACGTGGGCAATATGATCCTATGTATCTGGTGCAAACCATTGAAGCTTATCAAATCACTGTGCTTCACTTTGTGCCAAGTATGTTGCGCATATTTTTGGAAGCTCCTAATCTAAAGCAACTTCAAAGTTTGAGGTATGTGTTTTGTAGTGGAGAAGCATTGACTGGCGATTTGGTACAATTGGCGCTCGAAAAGCTCTCATGCTCGATTGAAAATTTATACGGTCCTACCGAGGCTGCTGTGGATGTGACATATTGGACATGCACCAAGCAGGATAAAGCTAATGTGCCCATTGGACGGCCAATACACAACATTCAGTTGTATATTGTGGACGAAAACCTGCAACTGGTGCCTAAAAATACCATTGGAGAGCTTTGCATTGCTGGAATAGGCTTGGCTCGAGGATATTGCCATAGCCCGAATTTCACTGCGTCTAAATTTGTCCCCAATCCTTTTGCAAAAGAGCCTGGGCAAAGAATATACCTCACTGGAGACCTGGCAAGGTATAGAAATGATGGAGCCATTGAATTTCTAGGCCGCAAGGATCACCAGATTAAGCTGCGTGGGTACAGAATCGAGCTGGCTGAAATTGAGTCTGCTCTTCGTGAATTTCCAGACATTCAAGATGCTGCTGTAATCTTGCGCAAAGATAATCCCGTGAATCCAGAATTGGTTGGATATTGCTTGAGTAGCAATCCCAACTTAGATGCCAAGGCGATCAAGGCATGGCTTTCCACACGTTTGCCTTTGTACATGGTTCCAACCTGGATTGTAGGACTCAGAGAATGGCCGCTCACCAATAGCGGTAAACTGAATCGCGGAGCTTTGCCAAAGCCATTGCAGCATGATGATGCATCTGACGTAGCCGAGCCACGCAATCCAATGGAAGAATTAGTGGCTAGTATTTATGCCCAAGTTTTAGGAAAAAAGAGCATTGGAATCCACGATGACTTCTTTGAGCAAGGAGGCCATTCTCTGCTTGCAACACAGGTCATTGCACGTTTGCAACATGCATTAGGCAGATCATTTCCTCTGCAATGGCTGTTTGAAGCCAAGACTCCGTATCATCTTGCCCAGCGCATCCTGCAAAAGCATAGCCTAGACCAACAAATTCCAAAGCCATCTTGGAAGACTTATCTTGGAATCAGCCAAGGCCCATTGTCCTTGCTACAAGAGAAAATTTGGCTTTTTGAAAAAATATATCCCAACACAACCGCTTACTATATGCCCATTGTGCTGCGGATACAAGGTAAAATCCAACAAGAGGCATGGAATGCAACATTGCAATGGCTGATGATTCGTCATCCTTGCCTTCGCACCACCATCGAAATGCAAGGCAATGCTTTTGTACAAAAAGTTCACGAATCCTTGCCTATTCCTATAGAATGGATTAACGCAGAAGTTTCCTCATTCAAGCATCAACTGCATCAAAGCGATGGAGTGATCAGCAATCAAACGAGCGATGAGCAACTGCATCAAAGCGATGGAGGGATCAGCAATCAAACGAGCGATGAGCAACTGCATCAAAGCGATAGCGGGATCAGCAATCAAACGAGCGATGAGCAGCTTGAAAATAT
Source organism: Planctomycetota bacterium (assembly GCA_022710345.1). GTDB lineage: Bacteria > Planctomycetota > Uabimicrobiia > Uabimicrobiales > JABWCH01 > JAKLHB01. Next base: position 9,573 of record JAKLHB010000150.1, on the reverse strand, counting down.
AGATTCCAGCTTAGGCTTTGAAAATGATATTTTCCATACCTTCTTGCATCGTTCCTTTGATTTTAGCCATAGTCCTTTATGGCGTATGGCCATGATCTTACATGAAGATGGATGCGCTACCTGCATGTTGGTGTTGCATCATCTCATCAGCGATGGCTGGTCGTGGGGCATCTTGGCTCATGAATTGGCCTTAGGATATCAAGCATTTGCACAAAATCATAACCCCAATCTACCTGGTATTGCCTGCTCCTATCTTGCTTTTTCTCAAGCACAAAGGGCATGGCTAACTTCATCCATAGAAGCTCGATATAAGGAATATTGGGAAGCTCAACTTGGCACAGAGCCATTTAGCATGATGCTGCCTTGGGATTTTCCCAGGCCAAAACAGGCCAGTTTTAGTCCAAATCGTTCCACCATTTCCTTTGGAACGCAAATCAGCCAAAAGATTCAAGACATGGCTAAGCAACTTCATATCACAGTGTTTAGCATACTTTTATCTGGATTCCAAGTATTGTTATCCAAATACACAGATCAAACTCGCATGTATGTGGCAGTGCCGATGTCTGGCCGCAGTGAGCTAGCTTTGGAATCTGTGATCGGCATGTTTACCCAGTTGGTCGTCTTAGTGGCTGATGTGGAGAAAAATAAAACTTTTGCAGACCTGGCACAAGAAACAATGCGGCGATTGGCAGAGTCCCAGTCTTGGTCAGAAATTCCCCTGGACACACTCCTGCATTTGCCACTTTTTCATAGCCATCAAGGACAAGCGCCCTTGGTTCCTGTGATGTTCAATATGCTAGGGCAATTTCCTGCTGCAGAATCTAGCTTGCATTTGGACAACCTCGAAGTCAAAACACTCAACCCAAGCATGGGACAAGACGCTAAGCTCGATCTCACGATGTACGTACGCCTAGATCAGACAGAATTCCAATGCACTGTGCTCTACAACAAAGATTTATTTGCTTCAACCACAATCCAAGACATGCTGGCCTATTATAAGGCTCTGCTGCAAAACCTGGCTCCAAGCAAAAAGCTTGCAGAATTGGAAGTATTGCCCAGTGCTTGGAAATTGCCGGATGTCACCAAGGCTTGTCCTTTACCAGAACATCCGTTTGCCCCATTTCTGAGAGAAGAAATTCAGCAAAGCATTCCAGAGCGTTTTGATAAAATCGTGCAGCAATTCCCCCATCATTTGGCTGTGGTGAGTGCCGCAGAACAGATCACATACCAAAGGCTCTATGAAAAAGCCAATGCCATTGCTTGCTGGCTACTCGAGCATCATCCCCACAGAATGGTAGGATTGTTATTTGGTCATGATTCTACCATGATTGCCGCACTTTTGGGATGTCTCCAAGCAGGATGTACGTATGTGCCCATGGACCCATTTTATCCCAAAGAACGATTATCCTTCATGCTAAAAGACTCTGGCGCGCAAGTTTTATTGCATGACACATTGCATGAAGCAGCAACCCTAGGATTAGAGATTCAACAGCATAATGTAGATCACCTGTTTACATTGACACCTGATGCACCCAAACATCGTGTTGCTCCAGAAGCAATTGCGTATATTCTCTACACATCTGGTTCAACTGGCCAACCCAAAGGAGTGATGCAGAGCCATCGAAATGTGCTCCATTTCATGCAGGTCTATACCAATAATTTGCGTATATCCAGCCAGGACAGGCTAACGCTCATTTCCTCCTATACCTTTGATGCGGCTGTGATGGATATTTTTGGATGTCTGCTAAACGGCGCTACCTTGTATCCCATGAATTTGAAAGAACAAGGGGTTGTGCATCTAGCCCAAGATTTGGTTCAGAATAAGATCACTATTTATCACTCCACTCCAACTGTCTATCGTTGCTGGGTCAATCAACTTAAGCCTTGCATGTCTTTTCCGGATTTAAGGCTCATTGTGCTTGGAGGGGAGGCTGTGTATCGCCCAGACTTTGAACAATACACTCGGCATTTCCAAAAGCACTGTCTTTTGATCAATGGCTTGGGGCCAAGCGAATCCACCGTCAGTTTCCAATATATTCTCCATCATCAAACACCTGTGCTGGGGCATCAAGTTCCTGTTGGATATCCAGTGCAGGAAACCCAGCTTTGTTTATTAGATCGCGATGGTGCTCTGCACGAACTCTATGGCGAAATTGGCATTGTAAGCCGCTATGTGAGCTTGGGATATTGGAACCAAGATGAATTAACAAAAGCAGCATTCTTAGCCGGGCCAGATGGCTGCAGAATCTATCGCACAGGCGATATGGGCAGACTCACATCCCAAGGATTGATTTTCATGGCACGCAAAGATAGCCAGGTCAAAATCCGAGGATTTCGCATCGAACCTGCAGAAATCGAAACTGTGCTGAAATCCAATCAACATCTTGCACAAGTGGTGGTCATGCCACAAAATAACCCACAAGATGAACCCGTGCTAGTGGCGTATCTTGTACTTCGCGCCAATGCGCCGACCATGCCTGTGCTTGTCCAAAGTTTGCAAGCTATGATCCGCAGCAAACTCCCAGAATATAACATGCCTGAGCATTGGCTTGAACTGGACCAGTTGCCATTAACCCCGAATGGAAAGTTAGATCGGCGAGCTTTGCCTCAGCCAGATTGGAACAAATCTACGCCTGCATTGAGCCAGGAAAACCATTCTGTGATTGTGGATATGCTCTATACTTTGGTCACACATTTATTGCATCAGCTTGATGTAGCCTTGGATACCTCATTTTTTGACATAGGTGGACATTCCCTGTTTGCCATGCAATTGAGTGCTCAAATCCACCGAGTCTGGAATTTAGCCATACCATTATCCGAAATATTCCGCTATCCAAGCATTCGGGCTTTGGCCCAGCGCATTCAAGACTTGTTGCGCGCTAACCAAGGCATCATGCAGCCTAAGATTGAACGATTGCCCAGAAATCAATCTTTTGAATTGTCCTTTAGCCAGGAACGAATATGGTTCTTGCAAAAATTACAGCCGTTGAATTGTGCATATCATATCTGGCTTAGTCTTCAAATTCAAGGCAACCTAAATATTTTCCTGCTGCAAAAGAGCCTTGCAATCTTGATCCAACGTCATGAAAGCTTACGCACGATTTTTCCTATCCAAGATGGCAAGCCAAGTATCAAAATTTTAGACCAATTGCCTTTGCCTTGGCATGAAATCAATTTGCTGGATGTTGAAGCAACTCAATGTGAATTTGCATTGCAACAAGCCCTCACACAATGGCTCCAAACACCCATGAATTTAGAACAAGGCCCTTTAATGCGCGCAATCTTGGCTCATTGGAGACCCCAGAAGTTTGTACTTTTGCTTGTGTTCCATCACATCATGAGCGATGGTTGGTCAATCGAAATTTTGCTGAGAGAACTGACGAATGTATATACGATGTTGGAGCAAAATCAGGAACCTGCTTTAACACCATTACCTATACAATATGTTGAATTTGCCCAATGGCAGCGGCAATGGCTCCAAAAAGATATGCTCGCCAAAGAAGTACAATTTTGGAAAAAATACTTAGAACAAGCCCAGACCAGTTTAACCTGGAAAAGCGATCATCCAAGGCCACTCGTATCCCAATGGGTTGGCAGACGATATGGATTTAAGATATCAGAAGATGTCTTAAAGTCTTTGCAAGGTATCTGCCCAGGAGAAGTGACAGGATTCATGCTGATGCTTGCAGGCTATAGCATTCTGATTCAGCGATGGACAGGACAATCTGATATTTTGATTGGTACGCCCATTGCTGGCCGCAATCACGCAGGATGTGAGCCTGTGGTAGGAATGTTTGTCAATACATTAGCCGTGAGAATCCGCCTAGATGGGCAACTTTGTTTTCGAGATTTTTTGCTCCAAGTTCGAGAAAGTGTTCTGCAAGCTTATTCGCATGCGGATGCGCCTTGGGAACAAGTCATGGCCGCTTTGCAACCCATGCGAAATTTAGGACAAAATCCCATCATACAGACCATGCTTGTTTTCCAAAATACGCCTAGATCTTTGAACATGATCCAATCTTTAGAAATCAAAAGCTATGAGCTTGAACCAAACACAGCGAAGTTTGAATTATCCTTAAGCTTGATTCCATACCCACAAGGATTACAAGCTTATTTTGAATATAGCCAAAGTCTTTGGGAACACGCAACCATTTTGAAAATGGCAGATGAATTTATAAAGCTCCTCCAAGAAATGAGCCAAAATCCAAGTGCGCAGATTCGTACTTGGCTATGTACGTCATCAGATCATCCTATATCCGAGCACATACCTTTGGCAAAGATAAGCGGATCACCCAAGGATTCAACAAGCCTTTCACTTCAGCCCAATGCTTCGATGCAGCATTGGCAAGGAATCTTGCTCGAGGAATGGCAAAAAATTTTGCAACGATCCGATATCAGTATCCATCAAAATTTCTTTGACCTGGGCGGCAATTCATTACTTTTAGCTCAATTACATTACCGATTGCAGCAAAAAATTTCTGCAGACCTTCAATTGCTGGATTTGTTTCAATATCCAAGCATCGCACTTTTGTCCCAATTTTTAAACGCCCGTGCTGGCACCTACGACTCAACAGCGTCGTTGATCCAAGAAAGCGAGCAACAAGCTCAACTCAGGCTCAAACGACTTCAAGAACGCAAAAAACGCAACTGAAATAACGTTTTGCTTTTTAGGTATAATTCAAACGATAGTAGATGAATAAAGCCCCGAAGGGGCAAAACATACCAGCCCAGGGTATGGAATCCCATGAATAAAGCCCCGAAGGGGCAGAACATACCAACGCCCTGGGTATGGAATCCTCAGAAAATACGGGATTGATTATGACGAACGTTATCTAGGGACTAACTGAATCATGTCCCGCCCTTTCAGGGCTAAAATCTTATTATTGCCTTTACCCAGGGCGTTGCCCTGGGCTTGGTATATGCAGCCCTTTCAGGGCAAAAAAGACGTTTGAACAATTACCTAATAATCAGTGTATTCTCAGCACGTACAAAAATAATCATATCATGAGGCCGCTGCTTTCCTTTTTGCAAGGAAGACAGCGGAAAATTCTATGAGAAGCTTTTTAGGTTGGATGGCACTTATTTTAAGTACCTTGATTTCATGTTTCTGGGTTTTTTGGGGAGTTTTGGAAAATTTTCATGAAGGTTGGTTCTATCCTACTTTATTGGAAAATCTCCTACTTTTGGTTATCCAATACCTAAGCCCATTTTTGATTTCGTCATTCCTCTGCATCATTGCTATATGGAAGCCTAAATTAGGCGGTTTTTTCTATTTCTTAGCTGGTGCAGCGTTCATGGCTTTTCTGCTTCGTACCAGGCAGGAGTTGACAATGCCTGTGATCGTCAGTTGGCTGCCTGTGGTGGTACCATTGTGGTTCATTGCGATTGGATATGGTTTTGGCAAAGCACCATCTCGTGCATGGGCAGCCTTTATTAGCTTGTTGCTGCCCACTATTATCGGGATTGGAATCAGCGTAGAACCCCTGCGACAGGTGAGCAGTCGCTTTGATGACAGAAATTTAGATGAACGCCTTGTTGAAGGCAATGGCATCAAATTAGTTTGGGCACCTGCTGGACCTGGCTGGCCCAAAGAAGGTGTGAACTGGTATGAAGCTCAAGAACGCTGTGCTTATCTAGCCAAAGATGGCAAAACATTGGCAAAAGAACCTCAGCATATTTGGCGATTACCCACAGCCGACGAAGTGGTGCGCTGTATGACCATTCGAAATCGTAATTGTGGCGGGTCTTGGGACAGTGTCAACAAGAAAGCTATTTTTAGGACACGACAATTTCCTGGCTCGAGAGACCCTTCTTCGCCTCCATCGTCGTCTTCTCCTTCTCAACCTGACTCAGGACGGCAGATGCGGCCTGATAAAGAAAGCCCACTTTGGGATATTTATTCTCCAATTATCTATTGGTGGACTAGCACAGAAGAAGATGAAACTCATGCGTATATCATTGTTTATGATGGTCAAGCACACGCTCGCAAAAAAAAGGGAAGCATGGGTAGTCGCAGTTTTCGGGCTGTTCGTGATTATATTGAACCTGCTCCACCCACGGAAACACCGGTCAAAGATCCTAAATAATTACTACCGCGCTTCTCAAACAGATTCAATATGAGCAAATCAACAGTATATCAATCTTTATATTGAATTCAATCGGAAAGCATAGGAACCACGGAGTGAAGTAGCAGTAAGTCCAAAGTAATTTAATGTGAATTTAAAAATCCACCTTGACAAAAACTATATTTTTTACGATAATATACCCATAAGGGTGTGGCAGTCATAAAGTCTGTGCAAACTGTCATAGGACGTTGGATGGTCGGGCCGCCATCTGGTTCTTAAGCTGATTTTGCTGAGATGATAAGCGCTTATTCAGGTATGTCTTACTCAAGATTGCCTCTTTAAGATATCTCAGTTCATGCACCGGAGGAAGAGCTATGCCAGAGCAAGCTCACGATCAAGTTCAACAGTCGTCTCAAAATAGTCTTGGCTGTTTGATTCGTACGCTTTGGATGATTATTGGAAATCTGATTCTTGCGGTCTTATTTTTAGTGCTGGTCAAGAAAGGGAAAGAATTCACTGCCATAGACATTGTCTATTGGGCAATTGTTGGTATTTTGATCTGGCTACGATATGTGGATATCCATCATTTTGAAGGCCATACGTCAAATGGTACAAGCAAAGCAGATCGAAACCATTGGCTTTCCTACTGCGCAATATTGATCAGTGTTAGTTTGAGCTTGTGGGCACTGGCCCATGGAATTGCAAAATATTTGCTTCCATAGCTAATTTTGAAAAAAGACGCATAACGTTTTTGAGAGAACTCCACAATGGCATAAAGAGTTGCCGATTGACATAGCGGTTATCCAAAATCCGTTATATTGCAAAAAAGAGATGGCACATTGCCATCTCTTTTTATTTTAGCTTAGAATAAAGGCGGCTTTTCTGCTTTGCGCAAGACGACCGTGGTTTCGCCACGCTGTTCACCCCATTGAGTACGCTTGATGTCTGTTGATTCAATCGAAAATGAATCAATGACTTGTAACTCAGGAATGGATTTTAAGAAATTCAGAAATCCCTGCTCTGTCCAAGAAAAAGCATCATATTCATCCACTAATAAATTGGGACAGCCTGGAACATCTTGGGTGCGCACAGTGCGACGTACTTTATCTATATTGTGCACGGTGTCTGTTGCCAATACTTCGTATGAAATCCAAGCCTTGCCTCCGCCTTGGACAGGCATCGGGCCCCATTGGTCCACTAAAAATGGATAATGGCTTGGGCATGGTTCTACAAAAAATATAGTGAGCAAGATTAGCCCACCAGGCATGACATGCTGAGCCAGGCCATGCAAAAATTGGTAAAAATTTGGTTCATCTATAAAAATCAGGCAAGTGCCATTCAGCTCTAAAGCTACCTCAAATGGGCCGCGTTTGAATTTTAAGTCTCGCATATCGCCTACAATAAATTCTAGCGCGTGGTTGCCGCATTTTTGGATGGCGGTGTCCACCATCGCAGGTACAATATCATTGCCTGCTACAGGAATATTCTGATTGCAAAAAAAGATGAGCCAGGTTGCTGGTCCACAAGCTGGATCCATCACGCTTTTGGGTGGATGGCCAAGATGCTTCACAATGGCATCGTAAAGTTTTTCAACAGCGCGGGGGTCTTGTGGGGTACGCAATGCATCATACACAAGTGGATATTCATAGAAGCTTTGGTTTTTCATAAGATTCATGCAGCGGTTATTCCTTGATAACCTGATGAGCTGCATCCTTGTTAGATAAAATAAGACTAAAACTAAACTGATTGATTATAATGTTTTTTGGGAAACAACTCAAGAAAAGATTGCTCACTTTTGCTAATTGCAGCAGACGCTGTCGGTTACTTTCTGCCTGTAAGGCAACATACGAATCTCCCCAAAATCCATTATATTGCAAAATCAAAAGACTAATTGCAAAAGAAAGAAGAGATTGCATGCACATTCAAGAATTTCAAGCCTTAATTAAGGCAATTTATCATACAAAAGACAGTCAACGAGGGTTGGATAGAACATTTGTTTGGTTTGTGGAAGAAGTTGGTGAATTAGCAAGAGCCTTGCACCGCGGCAATCGCCAAGATTTGGAAGAAGAATTTGCAGATTGTCTTGCCTGGCTGGCTACTTTGGCCAATTTGCAGGGCATTGATATGGAGGTCGCGATTCGCAAATATCAACAAGGCTGCTCCAAATGCCATGCCACGCCTTGTACCTGTGGAGAGCCCAAACCTACGGTATAAGAATGACATAACATCATATAAAACAATCTGCTGCAAATTCTGATTGCACCGGAGGCTTTAGAATTATAGGTTTACCACCACTCGAAAGCCCAAGTAGTGGCAAGCATAGGTGGGGTCCATTCCAGTGCGGATAGCAGAGCGCAGTGTGGTGGCAAAATTGCCCCATGAGCCTCCTCGGTAGGCTCGATAGACACCACTTTGATGGCATGGATCTATCGCAAAGCTGCTGGGATAGTCAGCGTAAGCATCCTGACACCATTCCCATATATTTCCCAATATATCATATAAAGCAAATGGGTTTGGTGGAAATTTTTTCACACTAGTTGTTCTGGCTCCCAGAATTTCCCATTTTTCATTAAATCCAAATTTTTTTCCTTCATCATAATTGCTTAGCACTTGTTTTGCCCAATATGATGCGCTATTGCATTGAGTTAGATCAAACAACGTTCCCCAATAATACGCACTTTGAGTGCCGCCTCGGCAGGCATATTCCCATTGAGCTTCTGTTGGCAGGCTGCCTCCAATGATTTTGCAAAATTTGGTACATTCATTCCAAGTGACACTTTCTACAGGCGCATCTTTTCCAACGGCTGTAAAATATGATGGATTCGTGTTCATTACCGCTTCCCATTGTGCTTGGGTAACGGGGGTTTTGCCCATGTAATATGGTTTGCTGAGAATGACCAAATGCTGCCTTTCATTTTCCCATCGGCCTTCTTCATTTTTTGGACTGCCCATGATGAATCGGCCTGGTGGAATCAGGATTGTCTGAATTTTAGCTCGATCTGGATCTACAATCATTTCTAAATCCAAGTGGTTAAGCTTAGCATAACCACGCTGATACATGCCTGCGCACTTAGCTTGCTCAGCTATGGATAATTTGTGCCAACCCTCAGTGCTCATATCCATAATCCATTGACCTTCATGCTGGCATTGCACAATTGGGCAGTCAAAATATTCCCCCATGTTTCTATCGCTTTTCTTGAAAAAAAGAAGTCAATGAGTAGAACAACAAGACACTGTTTTAGCCCAAGATTCTATTCTTAGTCTAATCCAAGAACATTGTTTTGTCAATCTTTTTTTTAAGAAATTAAATGTCTATTAAGCTTCAAAAGCCAGATAAGAGAAATGATGCAACACGTCCTTGAGTAGATAGATATCTAATTGATTCTGCAATCAATTTAATTCTCAAAATTTTTTAAAAAATCAAAATTAGATTTGCAAACAAAGGAATGTTTGTTATACTCATTCTTATACGTGGATTTTCGGAAATTCTAACTTGTTGTGCTAGAAT
>JAKLHB010000015.1 GCA_022710345.1 Planctomycetota bacterium | reverse complement strand
GCTTTACTCAGGACATACACACATTCGCTTGTTGTTTCTTTCATTTCTGACTCCACATCCTTAACCATAAATTTAAGTATCAGTTATGCAGACTGGTACTTATTCATTGCTGCACCAATGGGCAGTTACCTGCCAGTCCCCTGGGGCTTCGCCACAGAGTAGGTCTCCCTGAACTAGCTACGAGGTTACGATAGAGCTCTCGATTGGGAGTTCATCAAAAGGTACCATTTATTCGTAGCTATGCGTCGCGTCCCTAGTCAACTAGCAACTAGGGTAATGAATTAGACAAGACACGTTAGATGCATACTTAGCACATTTCAGGTCTCTTTGCAAACTAATTGCAATAACCTTCAGGAAATAATAAATAATGACCTTGCAAATTAGACAAGAAAAAATAAAGCGATGATGGATACTATATCAAGAAATGGATTAGCAAGCAATAAAAAAACAAAAACAGATTTCAGTAACGTAACGCAGAAAAATTTCTTGAATCACTGGGAGATGGAATGCCAGCAATAAAAAAAACAGCCCGGGTTCAATCGCTTTAACCCAGGCTGTTGCACGAGGTGTTGTTATGGATGAATCACTCTTAAATTCGGTTGAATCAAAATATTGAAAGGACTTAAGGGAGCTACAATGGTCATGGTGAGCTCAGTAGGCAATTTCATGCGTTGAAGCATGGCATACATAGCTGTCACTCCAGAGGAATCTGCGGAAAGACGTAGGGATTCCATATCGCCGGTCAGGTTAAATGTTTGGCCCAAGACCTGAAGTTTAAGGCGATTGCTATTGAGTGTACGCATAAATTCTGGGTATGCTCGCTGAATCTTTTTAGGTAATATAATCTTTAAGTCTTTCAGTGTGTTTGTGCTGATGATCGTAGGCTGTATGGTGGCTTTTTCTTCGTCTTTTTCGTATAGAATTAAGCCTTCTTCAATCGGGATAGAAATGCTGTTTGGCCCCTCTAACTGTACCAAGCATTGCAGTGCTAAAGGAAATTCTTTTTTATCTATCTCCCAATATTTTTCGGGTTCTTTGAGGCTAAAAGCTTCTGTGGTAGTCAATGTCTTACGTGAGATACTGCCCACAGTGCATGCATAGCGCAAACGTCGGCTCTCTGGCTTGGCTTCTGGCCATATATAAAGGGAAACTTGGTAATCTTCTGGGATTTTGCCTGCTTGAATTTCTAGCTCAATCTTATCCTGATGGTTGATCACATAATTTTTGATGAACGAAATATGCAAACTTTGTGTTAAGGAGAGACGATACGGATTCACCAAGGTAACGTTAAATTTACGTGTTCCATAAGATGTGCTCACTATAAGCGGCATTGCATACTGGGCATTTTCTTGAAATTCTGTAGGCTGAAATGGGAGTGGCCCAAAGGTTGCAATGAGTCCTTTTAGATCAGGTAAGCACTCAATTTGAATTGCTGGAGTCGGGCCTAGAAAGACTCTTGTATTTCGCCACAAATTTCGACCCTCAATGATAAGAGTCGTGGTTTCTTGGTTTGTTGGAACTTGGGAAGGAGTGACGTTGAAAATCACAGGTTCACGAAGCGTAAATCCATGATTTTCCATCACATAGTCTAAGGTAGCTGCGGGATTAGCAGGCAACACCACAGGAATCTTGCTCAAGGGCAAAATTCCTTCAATTTCGTGTTGCCGCCACATAAGCCATTCAGAACCTTTTGCTTGTTTAATCTTTTGAAATTCTTCTGTTAATTTCATCTGAGCATTCAGGTCATACATACGGTATACTTTCTGCTCAGCATCTAACCAACTAATGATAGGTGGCCAGGGTGGTTCTTTTGTATAGCAAAGCCAATTTTTTTGAACATATAATGTGATATGTTCATAAAAGCTGGGTACTACAATAAAAGCTCGTACTGTATGATATTCTGGCTTATGAAGAAATTCTACTTTGACATCTGGTCCATATTCAATGGAAAACCTTGGGCCAAACAACCAACCAAATGATTGAGGTCCCTTGCTAAAACCAACAATGAGTGGTTTTCTTAAAATAGTGTTGAAAAATTCTTGCGCGCGTCGGATGTATTTGGCAAAATCATCTACTTTGCTGCCATCGCTGAGGATTGTGCTGATTTCAAAGAGCATATCCAGCAAGTTTTCTTTAGTGGCCACGTCTGAAATATTTTGCACATATTCTTTGGGTGTGACGGCGTATGTGTAAATTTTAGAACGCTTCTGCATTTCTTGAATTAGCTTTTCGGTCTCAAACTGGATATCTTTGATTTCATCCGAAGTATATGCTTCGGGATTTTTAGTAAAATCATAAGCATATACGCGATAGAAAACTTCACGATGCAGGTCATTGAGTTCTTGGACATTGAACTTCATGTATTTTTTCAACACACGTTGATATTTTTTCCAAACATAATTCTTGATCGCATAGCGTAGAATTTTTTCTTCTAGCTCTGCTAATGAGGGAGGATTGGCAACGTAGAGGGAAGCATCTTCCACCGGCAAGAGCAATTTTTGCAATCGCTCTTGATTTTCTAACTCTTCGGTTTTGGATTCGTCGTCGGTTTTGGATTCGTCGTCGCTTTCTTTAGATGCTTTTTCGCTTTCGTCACTTTTTTTAAAACTTTTAGCAGCTTGTATTTGTTCAAGTAGATACTTTTTGTTGGCTTCGATTTCTTGATATAGATCAAAACGTTCTTCCTGGGTTAGAACATCTGAATCTGGGTGCCTCAATGTTTCCTGAAATCTTCTGGTTAAAGAAACGATTTCCTCGGGAATTTTTTTATTGATGGCTTGCACCAGCATAGAATGAAATCGCTGCCAATCTATAGGCTCTGCATCCAGCCCAAATGTCACTTCTGCAAATGCATCACGCTCTGTTTTTTCTCCGGGGAGCACACTAATATCAAACTTGAGCAAATAAACTGTGTTGCCAAACTGATCTGAAAGATCATCGAGCAAGTTTTCTTGGCGTGCAGAGTTCACCGCATCGCGATAAGCCAATTGATCTCTGAAATGATCCACAGATGTGTTTTCTGAATGTGTTTCCCAAGGATCGCTCACAGGCAAATCTGTGTACGAAGAACTCGTTGTGCCTTGTGTGATGGCGGAAGATGCGCTGGGGGTGACTTGGGCCGTTCCTGCAGATGGTACTGTGACGGTTGGACTGCTGCCTTGTTGCAATCGTTCAATTTCTTGTTGAATCTGTTGTTTTTGCAATTGGCTATAAAGGGCGCTTTGTTCTTTTTGGCGTTGAAGTTCAGCAATCCTGGCCTGGATTTCAGCGTTACGTACAGGTCTCCATTCTTGATCAGCCTGGTATCCGCCTGCAAAGCGTTTGAGAAATTGAATTCGGCTTTCTCGTTGTGCTTGGAATCCCTTCCCAACTTCACTCATTTTAGCATCACTCAATTGGCTTCTAAGCCATTCTGCCTCTTCTGTTCGAAAAGAAAGCAGCCTTTCTTGGGTCCAAATTTCCGGTGCTTCTACAGAAATATAGCCATTTTGATAAATAGTTGTTTCTAAATCATTGACCGTCAATACAGAATGGCATGCTAAAATTGGAAGGCAGATTATCGAATAAAATAACCTTTTAAATTTATACATGACAATACCTTATAATTGTACTATACTAAATCAAAAAATTCAAAAATGCAAAATTATTTGCAATTTCTTATGGCAATAAAATATAACCACAATTGTTAGTTTTTTCAAATTGGTAAGCAATTAAAAGATAAAAAAATATCCGCCCATTGCCAGAAATTTTTAGAATTTATCTGCATCATTTGCGGATAATATATCTTTAATATTTAAAATATTTATTGATTGGAGATAAGATGCAATATAATCAAGATCCAAAATTTGTGGGTATTTCTGTGATTCAAAAAAAACAGCAAGAAACTTTGCGAATGTTTCAGCGAGCAGCTTCAGCTCGAAATTGGGCGGAAATCCATGGTAGCCATTATGATTGGTGGATGTTCCCGATTGATGAACCAAGTAAATTTGGATTTGCCTATACTGTGTATGAAGGAGATGTATGTGAATTGAAAAAAAATGCTGATTTTATAAATTCATACCAACAAGGTGCAGAACTGCTTGCGTTTGCTTGGGGTTGGGATTTGCCAAAAGCCATACCTGTTCCCAACCCTGATCCAGACCAATGTTGGCAAGATTGGCCGATTCGGCTTTATAAAGCCACTAAATCTTTGCAACTATTTGGGCTGGAAACTCATTTTCAATCTTTTCGTAAATATGGCCAACTCTTATTGAGTAAAGGCATTCCATTTGAATGGAGCCGGGATATTACCTGGATTTTCAGGTAAAACTCTATCTTATGTGCGCCGATGTAGTTTCTAGCAATTGTGTCCTATAAGTATAGGAAAAACAAGGACTTAACGCCACTGACCTAGATATTACCGAACTAGACTCGGCTAGGGAAGGAGCTGGCGGAAGGGGGACACGAAAGGCCCACATCAAGCCCCAAGTGTTCTGTCCAAGATGGCTATGATTACGTACAGGAACTATGTTAAGTCTCATGTGGCCCTAGAGTTGGCAGGTCAGCCGTCGTAAGACGTAATGATGTTGAATGACCTTCGGAGAGAATTAGCTTGCAATAGGAAAAGTAAATTCAAACGGATTTCATTGCCGTCTCTGACACTAACCTGTAAGCAGGGATAAGCATACGGTGAACTATCATAAACCCGTATGTAGAGAACGCATAGAATCTAAAACCATCGTATTAAATGCTAGAGATGAACTTCGGGATTCACATACAGCCCCGTTCTGCATGGATGCAGGACCCAGTTAGAAGGAAAGTGTAGGGGTGTATATAAACAGAGTTTCAATAGTTTAGCATGGAGGACGAGAGTCTTCCATGACTAACATTCACATAGCAAGCTCATGGATTCTAATTCTTAAGCGGGCTCTGGCAGATGAGAAGCGAAGAAATCAAAGAAAAAATGGTAAAAAAAAAACTGAGAAAAAGCAAAAAGGCACAGAAAAAAACTTTTGTTTTTTTTCTGTGCCTCTACATAAATTTTGGCGAAAGTTAACTTTGGATTTGTTTCCATAGCAAGGCCAGAGCAGCTTGAGAGGCACGTTGTTTATGGATCAGACGTTCGTCTTTGAAAATAAATTGGGATACTGCATTTTGATGGCCATCGCTATAGCCAAGATAAACAAGGCCTAAAGGCTTCAACGGCGTTTCTCCAGTAGGTCCTGCGATCCCTGTGGTAGCTAGGCCAATGTTCGTTCCTGCACGAGCACGGATTCCTTGAGCCATTGCTAAAGCACACTCTGCACTCACTGCGCCAAATCGCTCTAGGATACTTTGAGGTACATTGAGTTGGGTTATTTTAGCATCATTGCTATAGGCAATAATTCCTTGTTGGAAAAAGGCTGAACTGCCAGGGACATTGGTCAGCCGATTCGAGACCATTCCTCCTGTGCAAGATTCTGCGACTGCTAATGTTTGATGGCGTTGGATGAGGGCTTTAGCAATCACGGTTTCTAAGTCATCCGCTGAATCTCGTGTATAGGTGAATGGGCCTACCACTTGTTCAATTCGAGAGAGAATGTTGGCCATTTGGGGTTGTGAGGAAGCTGGTGGAAAGCGAATTTCAAGATCAATGCCCATAGGAGAACTGAGAGGTGAAAGATATACATCCGAAGAAAGCCAATCTAAAGGTTTTAGATCGTCAAAGATTTTGGATTCTGCAATGCCTGTGGTCCGCCATTTTCTGCTAATCCAAGGATTACTGCCAAAATGCTGCATGAGATACGGCAAAACAAGGTTCGTGAACATAGCTTTCATTTCGCTGGGAACGCCAGGCATAGCAGCAAGAAAATGGTCTTGTTGGTGGTAGTAAAATCCCGGGGCTGTTCCATGAAGATTAGGCAATATTTGCGTATTTTGAGGAATATACGCTTGTTTGCGGTTGCATTCAGGCATGGGAATGCCACGGCTGGCAAAACGCTGCTGCATGGCTTGATATGCGGATTCTTGGAATGCAAGTTCTACCCCAAAAAATTGGGCAATTGCTTGTGTGGTGACATCCGCAGTTGTTGGTCCTAGTCCGCCTGTGATGAGCAGAATTTGAGCACGTTTCCAGGCTAATTGCAGACATTCTACGATTTCAGGCACTACATCTCGAACTGTTGTCACCTGACGTGTCATCAATCCAATCAGCCGTAATTCTGCACCTAAAAATTTGCGTAATTCTATACTTAAAAATATAGCATTGGTATTGGCCACTCTACCGTCCAATAATTCATTGCCAATGGTAATAATTTCTACATCCATGATTCTTCCTCGATTTCTTCCTCATAATATCGTTTTGAGCAACTCGAAAAAACGTTGATCCCTTCCGCCAATCCCAGCAGACGCTGACGAGTATTTTCTGGCCTGCAAAGCAACATTGCAATGTAAACAAATTTTCCTTTGGGCGTTTTCTGGCGCGCTGCTGAATTGACACAAGCTCTCACGCATTGTCAATGGTGATGATATCTTCATCATGATATCGTTTTGGGGCGACTGTCTAGTTGACCTTGTTGCCAACCGAACTCCGTTATTTTGATCATTCTTGATGCTGTGCCTTGCGCAAATATTCGCTTGCGATTTGGGAAATCAAGCTGACCCAAACAACAAAGCAAATTATAATCAAATAAAAGATTAAAGAGATCATGAGGCTACGATTTGAGATTGTTTGTTCTAAGAATAAGATCAATGCGGAAGACAGCACTTTGGCTCCACGATATGCAAACATATCAATCACGCCCTTGGCTTTGTACTGTACTTCTTCTGGATATGGAATATAGAGCATCTCTTTCACCACTCTGAATAATGAGTAATCTAAGCTTTTGAGTGAAATAAACGAGATACTTAGAAGAAGAATGTGTGGCAAAAATGCGCTGATCAAGATAGGGATGAGGGATACGAGGGGAATGGCAATGTGGGTTGTGCGAATGCCAGCATGAGTGATGATGAAGTTCGCAAGCACCAACTGGATGACGAATGCCAGGATATTGATGATAAAATACAATTGCGCAAAATAGCCGGTTCTCTCTTGCTCCACAATCTGCTGTTTGATGAAATAATTGAGCTGGTAATCTACCAAGGATACAATGACCTGAATCATTGCAATCACAATAAAGAGCATGAGCAAATGCTTAAATTGGATGAGGATTTGAAAGCCACCATCTTGGCTGTAAGCTGTCTTTTCTCTTTTGCTGACATTGCGTTGCTTGAGATTGCTGTGGAAATAAAAGAACAAAAGACAAATAGCGTAGATGATCGTATTAAACAAGGTTAGATCTATAGATGTCAGATGATCAGACAAGCACATTACAAAATAGTTACCACCAATTGCACCAAGGCATCCACTTGCCGCTAAAACTCCATACAATGCCTTTGCTTGTTTGGGATTATAAGTCGTGTTGCATAATGCCCAGGTTTGCTCTAGTACAATCAAAATATAAATATCTTTCCAAATGTACAGGGCAATGGAGGTATATTTGGGATAGAGTTTAAGTAGATACCAAAAAATCAAGGGTGTGATGATGATGCTCCAAAGCACCACAGCAAAAACCTTCCGAAATCCCCAAATGCTGATGCAACGATTGTAAGCATACACAAGTATGGGCAAAAGAATCGTGGTCCCAATCCATGCATACGGAAGTCCGCCTGCTCCATACTCTGTGTTCAAGATAGCGCTGCTTGCAGGCCGAACAATTTCATAGCCAAATAGAGCAAAGAAAAAAAACAAGGCAATGCTAATAAAGAAAGGTTTGTTTTCAATTTCTTGCAAAAATTGAAAGCGGGAGGCTATATTCATGATTTTCTATGCTTCCAAAAAAACAAGCTGGCTTGAGGAGAAGCAAGCCAGCTTGGAGATGAAAAGAGTGTGTGAAAAGAAGAGGAGTTGGAGAGAATATCGGAGAAAAGGAGTATATTATGAACTTCCAAGTCGCTATTGGAGCAACTCGGAGCATGATGTGGCATTGGAGCCGATATTTTTTGTTAAACTACAAATCAACAAAGGCTGCATTATGGCAGCTTCTTCTGCCTTACTTGGTAAGGCAAATAGCGCAATAGAGGAACCGCTCAAAGCGGTTCCTTAATTTACTACCAACTGAGGCACAGTGGGAATATGCGTGCCGAGTTATAGGAAAATAGAGAGCAAAAAAAATGCCAATATTAAAACTGATCATTGGATTTGGAGAAATTTTAATCGAACCAATATTACCACGCTTCTCAAACAGATTCAATACAATATCCAGCATGAGTAAACCCAACCTTGCGCACAGTATATCAATTTTATATTGAATTCAATCGGGAGTCGCAGTAAAACTAATCATTGAATTTGGGGAAATTCTAATCGAATTAGAACTTCGTATTTGGGCTTAGGTTTGGGGGCCAAATCAGTCCATCAACAACAAAACCCCACTGGTTGGCGGGGTTTTGTTGTGAAGATTAGAGAAGAGCTGAGAAATTAGGATTTGAGTGTCCAAGTTCCAGTTACACCAGCCCATGTGAAGCGTTCTGGACCGTTTTCGGTTGCCCAGTTTGTATCAGCATGTACTGTAGCAGTGACTGTATTGGCGTTTGCTTCGCCTTCCCAAATTCTGTTAGATTCATCAACTACATATACCTTGGTACCGTTGTTCATACTGGTTGGCCAAGCAGCATATACATATTGGCTCTTTGCAGCAGTGGTGTAATAACTATAGCTATAACCACCCTTGGTGGCCAAATGGCTATAATAGCTTCCAAAGTTGGCTACTGCAGCAGGGTAAGTCTGATCTGCTTGATCATTGGAGAATGTGGCCATTGCAGTGCAGAAACTCTTGAGGTTGCCCATTGCCGCATTGGCATTGGCAGAACGACGAGCAGAAAGAATACCAGGGATTGCGATAGCAGCAATGATAGCGATGATCGCGATGACGATCATGAGTTCGATCAATGTGAAACCTTTACGGGTGTTTCTCATAACTTTCTCCTTGGAGAAAAATAGTATTAGTAAATTTATTTTTTTGCAACACAAGTAAAATCAACAAAGCTAAATGGCCACATACAACGTAGTATGGGAAGTTAGCTAGAAAAATACTTAGCATAAAATATGCCAAATAGTCAACATTATAGATTTTTTTTACGATATCCTGTTTATTTAAGGCAATTTTATTTCATCACAATCTTCATAATATCCTCTATTCTAAAATATTATATAATAATTTCAATGAATAAAATACCAATCAAATTTTTATCGTATCATCCATAGCGCAACCAAAATTAAATTGGGTTGATTCTTTTTGAATGAAAAAAAATTGATGAAAAAAATTTTTTTCCCAAAATAGGGATAATGTATGATTGTGACTGACAAATTTTGTCAATGGACAGACAAATTTTGTCAGAAACAAATGAATGATGGAATGCCAAGAAAGCCAAAAATTAAGATTGCAAATTTTTATGATAGTTTTATAATGTCTTTATGCCTTTGTAATGTACATTTTTATCTATTGCAATGGCTTGCCAGTTCATTGGCAAAAATCTCATAAACTGATTGGCTGGTGCCATAGGAGCAGACGATGTGGAAAAATAATTCCAACAAAATATGGTTATTTTGTTGTATTCTCATGGGTTGTGCGAGTTCTCCCAGGGTAGTTGACCCTACTATTCTCCAAGAACTAAGAGGAGAAATCCGTCCAGATAAAATCATATATCAAATTGATGAACCTATTGTGGTGAAATATACTTTGGCCAATATATCTGAAAAAGCTTTGAATGAATCTGTGATAGACGGGAGTAAAGATCCCAAGGTGGCATTCCAAAGCTATTTTTTTAATGCAGTTGCTGAATTAGATAGGACTGAACATCTGGCTTTACAAGAATCCAGTCCAGCACTTCAAGGCCCCTTAACCCTCCAACCAGGGGAAGAGCAGTTATTTTGTGAAAATAAATTTATAGGTTCAGCCCCTGGCGCGTATGTGCTTTCCTTTTTTCTACAATGGAAGGGTGATAAAAAGATTGCGTTTAAGCCAGTAAGCATCCAAATTGCTGCTAAACAAGAGATTGCGCCTGAATTACAGGCAGCTTTGTTGGATTTGGAAAGTTCAGACACTCAAGTCCGGTTGCAAGCCAGAGAAAAGCTAAAATCCATTGGTGGTCCGGCTGCTGGCTTTTTGATTCCTTTATTGGGGCATAAGGATGATCTTGTAGCGAGAGATGCAACATCTACCTTAGTTGGTATAGGCAGTCCGGCTGTACCAAGTTTGATCAAAGCGACGAAAGATCCAAACAGCCAAATCCGCTTCCGCGCAGTATATGCGTTAACTGAAATTGGAGATTTCCAAGGGATACCTATCATTCGCGATACATTTTTACATGATCCAAACCCTGATGTTCGAATGGCAGCCTTGAAAGGAGTGGCTGATCTGGCACCTCAAATTGCAGCGCCATTGTTGGTCAGTGGGCTAGAAGATGCAAATTTAGACATCCGCACTAGGTCTTTTGAGATTTTGCAAAGAATGACTGGCCAAGACTTTGACTTCAAGCCTAATGCACCTTTGGAAGAACAGCAAAAGTCTATAAAACTTTGGAAAAAATGGGTGGAAAAAAAATGATGCATGTAAAAGACATAGAAAGGCAAAATCATGCTGAATTTCTATACCATGCAAGAGCCACTGAGTTATCAGCAAATTGCTTTAGTAGTTACAGTACAAGGAAATGTGGATAAACTAGCAGTACGTCAATTCGAACGGCAGTTTCAAGATTATTTTAATGTAGGTTATTATTTTATTATCTTTGATTGCTCAGGGCTAAAATATATTAGTAGTAGTGGATTGCAAGTCTTATTAAAGACCGTTGAAATGTATCATAAAGCTGGTGGCATCTTTCTTTTTATTAAAGTGCTCTCACAAATTGGCAAATTCTTTGATATACTAGGTTTTACTCCAATTTTTACTTCTTTTAGTACTAAAGAGGAAGCCATTACATATCTTGAAGAACAATTGCAAAAATCCATCACAGAAGAACAAAAAAAAGAACTCGCCGCAGCACAACCGCCTGCAGAAGAGGCTACTAAGGCCGCTTCCACAACAGAGTTGCCTTCTTCTTCCCAACAACAGATGAGGCCACCCGCAACTCCTTTAGCAATTAATCGTGGCAAACCTGTTACGCCCAAACCATTAGCAACATCTGGAAAACACGCTGGGTTGGAACTCGGGTTGGATGTCCAAACTCCAAAAAGAATGAAAAAAAATAAATTATATCCAATTTTATTGTATATTTCTAAAATTCAAGGACATAGAGACCCACCAATATTAAATGTAGTGCCCTATTTCCCAGGTTGTTTAGTCGTCCCAGAATATCGCGCCATCTATCTTGCGACTGGGCAGCAAACTACATTTTGGATTACTCCATTGGTAAAGCAAGATATACCAGGATGGCTGGAAATTTGGTGTGGAGAAGAAAATATTCAACAATGGATTATGCCAATTTCAATTGTCACTCAATTAATTCCATTGATGTTGTTCATTGTTGCATCACTTGCGGCTGGAGCATGTTGGGGTATTCCATTTGGTTGCCAATGGATGGGTGCACAAACTCCTGAATTCCTGGTAGCTATCAATACATTTATCCAAACAATTCAATTGTGGGGCTATTTAGGAAGTGCACTTGTGGCTTTTTTAGGCTTGGTGGTGTATATTCAAAATCATTGGACATCGCTGGTCACCATGCAGCAAAAATTTATTTTTGAAGCTTAAAAAGTTTGATTCACGGCTACGCACGGCTGCGCTGATGTTGACGATGCATCATGCTTGTGAAATAAAATTCAAATTTTTAATCTTATGCCTACGAAATGTAGGCAGTTAGAAATAGACTACAAAGCACAAAGCATAACAATTTGATTAATCATGCTTTGTGTCTTTGTGGTACAGGTTGAAAAGGAATGGATCGCTTTGAAACGTCGAAAAACATACCGCTTAAGCAAACCGCCTTCTTTAGACATGAAATTTGAATCTAAGATTACTTTTTCTAAGATGACACCAACAAATATCATCGGAAAATATGATTCCACAGGACTTTTCTCTAAGCCAGATAAAATCATCGAACGGGTATCACACGCATTGTATTTGGCTATCCCACAACCTTTGATGCTTTATCAAAATATAGTCAAATTGCAAACAAGCACCCCGGCTAAGGAAATATCCGATGATTGGGGGAATTCATGGTGCATGCTTGAAAAAAGCGAGCAACAATTTGTCTATGAGGCTCTTGTGGAATGCCATCCGATCACGTATGCTCCCGAGAGTTTTCCACGCAGCAGATCCCAATGGATGGCTCCACCTGAGATCTATCTCAGGCCAGAACCTGGTATAGAATGTGACAGTGATGCCGTTGAATCATGGGCCCGCCAAGTCCCTCGTGGTAAAGGCATCTCTCTCATTGAAAATGCCTATTGCTTAGTTCGTGAAATTATGCATTACGAAATGCAACAAGAAGAACATGGTGCAGAGTATGCGGCAACTATGCTCAAAGGAGATTGCACAGAATATGCAGCGTTTTTTGCAGCAATTTTGAGATATCATAATATTGCAGCTCGGCTTGCAGGCGGATATGTACATGGCAGTAATCTACATGCTATCACGGAAGTTTTCATTGCAGGGATATGGGTGCCTATTGACATCACCACTTATTCAGAATTCACATTGGGCCTACGCCATAATTTTATCAAAGTCTTCCATGGGAATTGGATGCTTGGTGGCCCAGGACTGAAGGGACTTAAAGTAGCCGCTTTATACTTTCCCTGTGGCAAAGGGTTACATTCTGACATGAAACATACCATTACAGTAAGAGCACACACTCGAGAAGACCCAGTGGTCACTGAATTATCGCAAAAAATGAGCTTAGATAAAAAAGCAAAAAAAGTCCCATTTGTCCGTCATCCTTTTGTTTTTGTCCAGCCTGAGTTAGTTTGGCATGTCACGTTAGAGCAAAAGAAACGATCTTATCTTATTTCAGTCCACAATGATTATGATTATCCGTATATGGTCACAATACTGCTCTTAGTCACGCGAGTTGTTGTGGAAGTTCATCCATTGTATGTGCCTGCACACGATGCTTGTCATGTTGAATTTTCGTATAAATCTTTGCAAAATCATGCGAAAAATTATAAAAAACCTTGGTTCAAAATTTTAGCCATAGACCAAATAGGACGCGGGCAAGAACTTCCTTCGATGGAATTAGATACATTGGTGCAGGACATTGAACCCAAGCCAGAACCTTGCGATACATTGGTGCAGGATATGGAAGATGAGCCAGACCATACGCTGCCGCCGCCATAAATTTGAAAGGTAGATTATGCAGACTTTTCCTACAGAACGCGGAATTTTTTGTAATCGTACTTTAAATTTAAAGAAAATCCAAGCCATTGGCTATGATATGGACTATACACTCATTCATTATCAAGTAGATGCATGGGAAGGCCGAGCGTATCAACATATCCAACGTGATTTATTACGTAGAAATTGGCCAATTCAAGATTTAGTTTTTGATCCTTCGATGGTCATTCGCGGCTTGGTGATTGATCGCGACCTTGGCAATGTGGTCAAAGTAAATCGCTTTGGATATGTAAAGCAAGCTTGCCATGGCACGAAAATGCTTGACTTTGAAGATATGCGCAAGACTTATTCACGTACGATTGTCGATTTATCCGAATCAAGATATGTATTCCTAAATACTCTATTTTCTATTTCTGAAGGATGTATTTTTGCTCAATTGGTGGATTTACTCGATCAGGCAAAAATCCCAGAAATTTTAGGATACAGTGATCTTTATGGAATGGTTCATAATACCTTAAATCGTGCGCATGTTGAGGGTGAGCTTAAAAATGAGATTATGAGCCATCCAGATCAATATGTACTTTTAGATCCCGAAGTTCCCTTAGCGTTGTTAGATCAAAAGTATGCAGGAAAAAAATTGATTCTCATCACAAATTCAGAGTGGTCCTACACGCGATTTATGATGGCATACGCATTTGATCGCTTTTTGCCTGCTGGAATGACATGGCGCAATCTATTTGATTTATGTGTGGTTTCAGCCAATAAACCAGACTTTTTTTCTGGCAATGCCATGATGTTTAAAGTAGTCAATGAAGAAGGGCTTTTGGAAATGAGCCGCAGCATCAAAGAAAATGGCATTTATCTAGGCGGCAATGCAAATAAAATTGAAGATTTTCTGAAGATGTCCGGAGAAGAAATTTTATATGTGGGAGATCATATTTTTGCAGATGTCAATATATCCAAAAATTATTTACGTTGGCGTACTGCTTTGGTGATCCGAGAGCTAGAAGCAGAGCTTTCGGCTATTGCTAAATCTCAAATCCAGCAAATCCAAATTCGTGAATTAATGGCTCGCAAAGAAGCATTAGAGGCTGCCCAAAATCAAATCCATATCCTAGAGCAAAGAATCCGGAAGAATTATGGGCCCAAAAATACCGAAACATTAGAAGCATTGGATGCACAATCTCGCCAAATACGAAATCAAATCCAAGAATTAGACATTCATATTCAGCCTTTGGTCATTGCAGAAGAAAAACAAGTGAATCCTCGTTGGGGGTATCTCCTGCGCACTGGAAATGACAAAAGTCATCTCATGCGGCAAATAGAGCGCTATGCAGATATTTATATGTCCAGAGTATCCAATTTTTTGACTTACACCCCATTCATGTATTTTAGATCTCCTAGAGGCAGCTTACCTCATGATCCAATTATGATCAGCATGGGAGAAACTCAGATGCAAAAGAGCTAGCCTGATGAGATCGTTTTTGTTGGTAAATTGCATAGCAGCTTCCAAAAATCAGTTAGAATCAGAGCCAGGAGAAGCAATGGAAAGGCTATTCCATGATTCAGACTGACACGAGCTTATCTTTGCCAGCAATTCGGCAAATTAAATGCTTCTGAGCTGATTTGCCATTCCTCAAAATTTTCGCTTGATTTTTAACATTTTTTGCCGGATAATTTGATAACACAATCATGAGAAAATTCTTGAAATATGTTTTCAATATTGAAAGGGATTGTATGAAAGTATATTGGATGCTTTTTTTGGTTGGAATTATTGGTTTTTCTAATGTTTTTGCCACAGAAGAAGAAGACTATGTGGATGTAGTAAAGTTTGCATTACTTAGCCCACAAGCTGTGGAAGGACTTGGCGTGGAATCCCAAGCGCTGCAACTCCTAGATCGCACCGACACAGGAACATGGACATCAGAAGTGGTTCGCAGCAAAATGGATTTCAATGCTGCATCGCTTTCTTTGCAATGTACTATACCAGAAAACGCAAAAGTCCTGATTGAATTCAGGGCATGCAACCAAGAAAGCCAATGGACAGAATGGTATGCGACCACCCAACTCGAAACTGACGTACAATTTGCAGAACTCAATTGGGCCTATCAATATCGCATTACTTTGACCGCAAATGAGCAAGGCCAAAGTCCTCAAATTCAAGGGCTTAGTATCGCATACAACCATTTATTTGAAGCTATGTTAAGCACAGAATCAACTCTAGGCAACCCCAGCTTGCGTGTGGCAAAGCCCACCATTGTTTCGCGCGCAGAATGGGGTGCACGTGCTCCTAATGGAAGTTACACCAACCATACACCCCAAAAAATTACCATCCATCACACATGGCGGCCTACAGCAGCTCAATATCAAGGTGCTTCCACAATTCGAAGCATTCAAAATTACCATATGGATTCCAATGGCTGGATGGATATTGGCTATCATTTCTTAATTGGGACATCCTTAAGCTCTGGCGATACTAAAATTTATCAAGGTAGGCCAGAAACAGTAGTTGGTGCTCATACTGGTGGCGCTAACACTGGCAATGTAGGCGTGAATGTGATTGGTGATTTTACCACAGAAACAGTGCATCCAAATTCTTATCAAGCATTGATTCGGCTTTTGGCCTGGCTATGCTCCCGTTATGGGATTAGCCCAAGCAAAATCTATGGACATTGTGATTTCAATAGCACAGCTTGCCCAGGTCAAAATCTTTATAGTAAAATGGCTCAAATTCGTCAAGATGTACAAAATTACATAAATAGTTCAAGATAGCAATTGAGCCTGCGAGCGGTGAAGCTCGCAGGTGATACAAGTGAGGATGCGACTGGTCGGCTTTCAAAACAATGCCGTGAAGTTTAAGCATCATCCTCGCATAACAACGATCTGTAGCCGCTGACTTTATGAAAGTATACATAACAAAATGCATGGAAATCTGTTATATGCACTTTCATAAAGTGCTTGGCTACGTGATTATGGTTATACGAAGCGACTGCTCAAACTTTAACTCATGGCATTGCGCTTTCAGGCCAGACTCAGCCGCATTGAATTCGTGAAAAAAGGTTCATTTAAAATTGAAAATCGTGAAATCTTTCTTGAAACCGGCGAAATTGCAAAACAAGCATCTGGAGCAGTGTTAGTGCGGCTAGGTGATACAGTTGTATTAGTGACAGTTGTGGCCGCAGAAGACCAACAAGAGATGGCCGGAGCAGATTTTTTTCCATTGAGCGTAGAATATCGGGAAAGAACTGCTGCTGCTGGCAAAATTCCTGGTGGATTTGTCAAACGAGAATCTAAACCACAGGAACACGAAATTTTAGCAAGCCGTTTGATTGATCGCTCCATTCGACCTTTATTTCCTGAAACATTTTTTTCTGAAACCCAACTGATGGCCACTGTGCTAAGCTTTGATGCAGATTCTGAGCCAGAAATTTTATCTATTTTAGGCGCAGCCGCCGCTTTAATGCTTTCTGATATTCCCTGGAATGGCCCTTTAGGCGGCATTCGATTAGTTCGCAAAAATGGCAAATTTATTGCCATGCCAACTGAACAAGATCGCCAAAACACTGAAATGGATATGGTCATCTCTTGCAGCAAAGACGGCCTTGTCATGTTAGAAGGCGAAGCTAAGGAAACTCAAGAAACTTATCTCCAAGCAGGCATTGCATACGCACATCAAGTGTTGCAACCGTTCTTTGAACTCTTAGATCAATGGCAAAAAGAGCTTGGGAATGCCAAACGCGTTTGTCAAGAACTTGCTTTGCCTGAGGGATTCAAAGAAATGTTGGATCAACTGACAATAGAACCTCTCCAAAAAGCTATTGTAGGGCCAAATAAAAAAGTTCGGGCCAACCAGGTAAAAGAGGTATATAAAGCTGCAACCACTGCTTTATTGGAAAAATTCCCAGATGTGAGCGAAACAATCATCAATTATTTGATTGATGCCAATAAATATAAGATATTCCGTCGTTATTTAGTCCATGAAAATCGCCGTGTGGATGGCCGTACTTTTCAAGAAATCCGCCCTATTTCAGGGAAAGTCAGTTGGCTGCCAAGAACACATGGTTCTGCTATTTTCACACGCGGTGAGACACAGGCTATGGTGAGCTGTACTTTGGGCACACCTGAGGATGAGCAAATTGTAGAAACTTTGTCCGGTGAAATCAGGCAAAAATTTATGCTGCATTACAATTTCCCAGCATTTAGTGTAGGAGAAGTGAAACCTGTACGTGGCCCTGGCCGTAGAGAAATCGGGCATGGCTTTTTGGCCACTCGTGCATTGCAGCAAGTATTGCCGCTTGAATCTTCGTTTCCCTATACCATTCGATTGATATCAGATATCACAGAATCCAATGGATCATCTTCGATGGCCACAGTATGTGGAGGCTGCCTTGCTCTCATGGATGCAGGCGTAGCAATCAAAAACATGGTGGCTGGTGTGGCCATGGGTCTGATTCAGGAAGACAACAAAACCGTCGTCTTGACAGACATCATGGGAGAAGAAGACCATATGGGCGATATGGATTTTAAGGTAGCCGGCACAGAGCAAGGAATCACAGCAGTTCAGATGGACAACAAAATCGGGAGTTTGCCCCCAGAAGTCATGACGCAAGCATTAGAGCAAGCCCGGCAAGGCCGACTCTTTATCCTTGGTGAAATGCGCAAATTATTAGATAAGCCCAGACCAGCATTGTCTTCTTTTGCTCCACGCGTTTCTTCTTTTATGATTCGCAAAGAACGCATTCGCGATTTAATTGGCCCAGGCGGCAAAAATATCCAAGAAATCCAAGATACTTACAATGTGCGCATTGATGTACAGTCCAACACAGGCAAGGTCACACTGTATTCCTATAATCAATCATCCTCTGACAAAGCGCTCAAACAAATCCATTATCTCACAGGAGAGCCTGAACTAGGAAAATGCTATCGAGGCGAAGTAACCGCCGTAAAACCATTTGGTGCTTTTGTCAAAATCTTCAGCAATGTCGAAGGATTGGTACATATCTCAGAGATAGCGCCTACGAGAATTGTCCAAGTCAGCGATGTCCTCAAAGATGGGGATACTGTAGTGGTACGAGTCTTGGGCGTAGATCGTCAAGGTAAACTGAAGCTATCCCGTAAGGATGCTCTCAATGTCGAAGAACATGAGATTGCCAACTAACGGATTTACCCTGGTAGAATTGCTGGTGGTCATCTTTATTTTAGGCATTTTGGCCTCTATTTTGCTTCCAGCATTAGGCACAATCATGGATCGCAGCAAGCAAAAAGCTGCTTTAGCCGACATCCAAGAATTACAATTAAGCTTAAGCATTTATGAAGCTGAATATCGTGATTTTCCTGTCTCAGATCTCCAAGATTTGGGCCTTAAGCATCATAATAAAATCAATTCTGGCATCGAAGCTTTGGTAGTCTGCCTTTCTGCTCCACAAGCCAATGGCCAGAGATTTTTTGCTTTTCGTGATGCTCAATTGGGGAATACAGACAGCGATTTTAGTCCAATTCCATTGCAAAAACTCAATGGCTCTACGTTTCAAACACAAAATCTTTATGAACTTTTAGATCCTTGGGGAAATCCTTATATTTATTTTCATCATCGAGATTTAGTAGAAACCACCAGGCATGCTTATTTCATCCAGGGAAATTCTGTGTTCATCCAACCTAAACTACAACGCAATAAAACAGGCATAGTCTTAGGAACTGGACGATATCAACTTTTTTCTTGTGGCTCTGATCAACTCCCAGCGACTGAAGACGATATTTTGTCCCGCTAATTCAACTCAAAAACGTTAAACTCGATAGGCTCAGTCTCAATCGCTGTGGGGCCTTTTTTGAACGCCTAGCTTAATCCAGAAAGGAATCGCTATGCTTACGATTCTTAAATATCCTGATCCAATTTTAACGAAACCAGCCGAGCCAATTTTAGAAATCAATGATGAAATCCGCCAATTGGCCAAAGAAATGATTGAGACCATGTATGGATCACATGGCGTGGGCTTGGCAGGTCCTCAAGTTGGTGTATCTAAGCAGATCATTGTAGTGAACCCTGATTCAGAAGTTGGATCAGAGATGGTCTATCTAAATCCAAAAATCTTGAAGCGTAAAGGCCGTTGCCTTGCAGAAGAAGGATGCCTTTCATTTCCAGGTATCTATGGCAATGTAACGCGAGCATTATGGATTGAAGTATCTGCACTTTTACTGAATGGAGAAACTAGCATTTTTACAGCCGAAGATTTTGCTGCACGCGTGATTCAGCATGAAATAGACCATTTACATGGTATTACATTTATTCAAAAATTTCAGCCCGCTGAAAAAATAACTTTGACAAAAAGCCTTCGAGAATTGGAAGAATCTTATGTTTAAAGAAGAGCCAGAAGAGTTTTCTTCTGGTTTTTCTTTTCAATCTATAAAAGACATTAGTGGAGGCGGTGCTTTTTGTTTGCACTGAATTTATTTGGAAATTTATGATTTTTTTAGGGCAATTCCTAAATGGCAAGCTGCAATTGCGACGATTGGTGTCTTTGATGGGATCCATCAAGGACATCAAAAATTAATTCACCAGGTAGTTCAATCTGCAAGAAATCAAAATGCAACTGCATTGGTGATTACATTTGCAGAACATCCTATGCTAGTCCTTAGCGGTAAGGCTCCATTGAGCATCATGCCTCTTTCAAAACGCCTAGCAATTTTGGAAGAATTGGGTGTAGATGTGTGCTTGACTCTTCAGTTTACCAGAGAAGTAGCGCATATCACAGCCCCAAACTTTATTCGAGATTTAATTCAACGGCTTAAAATAATCGGTATTGTGGCAGGCAAAGATTTCCATTTTGGATATCAAGGCCAAGGCAATTGGGCGTTACTTCAAGAAATATCAAAAGCAGGCTCATTCCAAGCCATTCCTGCAGATTTGTACTTAGATGGCGCTGACAAAATTTCAAGCACACGAGTTCGCAACGCTATATTAGCAGGAGAGCTGACCACAGCTCAGGCCATGCTTGGACGGCCATTTTCTTTGATTGGTAAAGTTGTTTCAGGAAAGCAAAGAGGCAGGGAACTTGGATTTCCGACCGCAAACCTAGAATTGGTGCATGGTTTATGCCCACCTCATGGTGTATATGCAGGCATGACACATATTGCTGGCGAACATTACCTCAGTCTGATTAGCATCGGCACTTGTCCTACATTCCGAGAACAAAGCGATGTAAAAATTGAAGTTTATCTTTTGGATTACCATGACAATCTCTATGGCCAAATTTTGGAAACAGAAATATTTGAAAAAATTCGAGATCAAAAAACATTTGAAACTGTCCAGGCATTATGTGATCAAGTAAAAGCAGACCAAGCGTATGTAGAAAAAAAATGGGCTAAGTTTGGGAGAGCGGGATCTGAAAAACTGGTTTGCCAGATCAATTGCTTTCCATAAGCGATCTGTTTTTATTATTCCTTCGTATGAAGAAAGGATGTCATCAATGGACATGAATTTATTGATTTCCATTGCTTATTTGGTCGGTGGATTTATTTTGCTGCTCAAAGCAGCGGATTTCTTTGTAGACGGGGCGAGTGCATTAGCTAAAAAATTGGCTATTTCAGAAATAGTAATCGGCCTTACTGTGGTCGCTTTTGGTACTTCTGCTCCTGAATTGGTCGTCAACGTGGTTGCAAGCATCAAGCAAGATGCGCCTGGAATCTCGTTTGGCAATATTGTGGGCAGCAACATTTGCAATATTCTTTTAATCTTAGGGCTTGCTGGCCTCATCCACCCAATTCGATGCACAATGAATACAGTGGCCAAAGAAATTCCTTTTGCTATTTTCTCTGCTCTTTTGCTTTTATTGCTTTGCAATGATCAACTGTGGGGCAGCCAATTCAATCATCTCTCCTTTGGAGATGGTGTAATTTTTTTGGTTTTCTTCTGCTTTTTCCTGTATTACGTGCTTTCCATTGCCAAAACTTCTGCAGTCGATACAGTCGAACTAAGCGAGGTAAAAGCAATGTCAGGGCAAAGGATTAGCATATATCTAGTATTAGGTTTATTAGGTATGGTGATCGGTGGTAAATTTGTGGTAGATCATGCAGTCCTGATTGCCACTCGATGTGGGGTGAGCCAAAAATTGATTGGATTGACCATTGTTGCAATCGGCACATCCCTGCCTGAATTAGCTACATCTGTGGTTGCTTCGTACAAAGGCCGCAATGCAATTGCAATGGGCAATATCGTGGGGTCCAACATTTTCAATATTTTCTTTGTCCTGGGTGCCAGCTTGTGCATTTCGCCCATTGTATTTGGAACACCCAATCCATCCAATTTTGCCTTGGACATGACAAGTGCAAACATTGACTTGGGTATCTTAGTAGTGGCTTCAGTGCTACTTTTGATCACTATGTTCACAGGAAAAAAGTCTGTTTTAGACCGCTGGGAAGCGGGTGTATTTTTGACTGTGTATGTTGGTTATATTGCATATCTCATGGTTCAAAAATAACTAAAAAACCCATGATGGATAGCCATCATGGGTTTTCTGTTATGTGCCATAAAACCACATAACGCCAATGCCAGTTAGTGATCCGCACTCAATGCTTGCAATTTAGCATCGAGGCTAGAAAAGAAATTTGTAAGATGGGCATCAGCTCGTTCAATACGATACATCTGTTCTTCAGGAGATTCATCGTCTATGCCTTGCCTTCGTCGTAGCTCTAAGTTTGCCCGAGTCAAAAGTGCAACTAGGGCGATGTGGTAATCGCGTGCAAGTTCAGGATTCAGCTTGCGCCAGTTGCTATAATTCACACGCATGGATTCTAACTGAGTTTTCCAACCAACATTCCATTCTTGGAAGGCTTTGAGCTCTTTGATAGCAAGCCCTTTTTGCAATTCTGCATAATATTGGATGAATTGCCTGCCATGTTGAATCATGATTTGCAAAGCTGCTTTCTTAGCTTTTGCTTCGTTTTCTTGGGCAATTTTAGGCAATTCCAAGAGCTCAAGCGTAATTTTTTGCATTTCCTCAATATTTTTTTGTGGGTCTTTTTGCAACAAACTTTGGGGTGCAGGCACTCCACGTTGCTTTTGGATTTGAGCATTGACAATGGCTATAAATTCTTTCCAATTTGTCAGTAATCCAGTGAGTTGTTGGTTGAGTTTAGGATATTTGCCAGGAAGCGGCGATTTTTGATAATCCAGGATTTGCAATTCAAAGACTTTAGTTTGGTCTTGGAATTGGCTGAACTGCTTTTGCCATTCTTCCAATGTGATCTCTGGATTGCTAAGGAATATGCTGCTTTGTGTCCTAAATTGTTGGAACAATTGGTTGAACCATGATAAGTCTTGCTCAATAGATTGTTCTTTCAAATTCATAGGAAGAGCAAGACGAGCCACCATCTTTTGATACAGGGTAAGAATGGACTGATACGCTCGATTGGGATACAGAGCGATTTGGGCATCATCTAATCTTTGGCATTTGTCTAGCCAGTCTTTGGGTATAGCGACTTTCAGTTCACGGTAAGATCGAGCTGCTATACATGTCAAGATAGTTTCGACGAATCCTAATGTTTGACGTAAATCTTCAGAACTGGTAAAATCAGGCGCAAACCAAAATTGATTTTCATAAGCTTCAATTTTAGCCTTTAGCTCTACAAAACGATCTTGCCAACTTTGCCATTGTGCTAGGCGTTTTGTGGGATCTGTGGCTAACTTGGTTTCTTGCAGTTCTATCGCAAAATCACGCAAATTCAAGGCTGATTCATAGTAGAATTTGCTCCAAGCACGTGTTTCAAGCCGTTGTTGGGAACTCGTACCTTGATAGAATTCTTTTCGATACGGAAAGTACTTGCTTTCGTGTTTTGAAAGAAGAACAAATTCCCATACGTATTTGCCACTTGGAATTTGTTGTGCAATTGGGCCATAGATTGCTATCACTCTATTACTGCGAATGATATAATCTTTCTGCGCATTAGGGATTGGCTCATTTTCAAACAACAGGCGGGAGACAATCCATGTATTGTTGGGCAAGTCATCTACCATGAGCTTAATACGGAAAAAAACGCCTGCTGGCTCTATGGATGTTTCAAAGTAGTCAGCCTGTTCCTGAGCCAGCATTGGCATAAAAATACTGCAAATGAGAATGCACAGCCATTGTCGCATATTATGGTAAAAGTGAGGTATCATAGTATTCCAAATAACTAACCAAACTGTTTTGATAGATCAAACAAATATCATCCACAATTGGGCTTTGAAATAATTCTGGCTTTGATGTATCTTGAATAGGAAACTGCACAGTATATTGGTATTCATGCTGGCTATCCAAGACTTTGGGTGCCCCACCCTGGCCTGGAGTATAGCCAAGTTGCTCTTCTTCAGCAAATGAATCCAAGGTCGTGGCTATATCAAAATATCCTTGGGTTTTCATATTGCTAAACCATTGAGAAAGAATGGTGGTGATGGTTCCATAGCCACCGCCGACTGGGTATGTGTACTTGAAGTATTTGTCTTCTATGGGATCACAAAATTTGGGATCACGGCTAAATTCATGGTCAACCAATTTTTTATTAGTGACCATATCGCGCATTTCTATATCCAGGTATTTTTTAAATCGTCCTTTATGATCTTTTTTGACTTCTAGTACTATGCTCGCCTGATATCGAGTGGGATATTCCAACATAGCATTAAATCCGACTGCGCTATTGGACATACCATCACTCATCATCTCCCAGAGCGCCAGCCAGACACTTTCTGGTTGCCCATCTATTAAGTCCTGATTTTGCTGTTGCTGGGCTAATTTTACGTCGCCCCAAGGCCGAGCAGTCCAATAGATAAAGCTTGCATCGCCGGATGTGTACCCTCGAAATTTCCCCTGGAATATGCCATAGCAGTAATTTGTAGCCGCAGTTGGGTCTATGACTGTGTATTTTGGAAAACGTCCGGGACGATATGTCTCAGACTCAATGCCTGCTACACTGTCTATCTTCACAGATGTCACATTGGATATACGGACATCATCTATGGTCAATTCTTTTGCATCAACAGTTGATTTATAATTGCCTATATAAAAGCGGTTTTGCTGAATTTCGCTTTCATCTAATGCTGCGAAGTCTGGATCAGGAATGTCAACAGTTAAGCCGCCTATTGTTCGAACACCCGATCCATCGCCATCATCACCGCTTTGCAATGGGATATATAGACCAGTTCCTGCAGTCTTATCGTTCACGAGCTTGGGAAAATGTTCTTCTACCTTATAGGTGTTATCGGTGTAGCAATAGAACGTGCCTTTCAGAGCAATAGAAAAGTTTGTAGAACTATTCCCAGGAAAATCCATACGCAGGCCATCGTACCAACGCATTGCAAAATGGTACCATTCTTGAGCATGCAGTCCAAAGGCTTTGCTGCTACCAATTCCAGTTTCTAACTTCATTTCTTTGGTATATTCAATATAATAGGATGGAATATGGAATGGATTTTTAGCTTCTAGGACACCGGTAGTACCATTTAATTGATAGCAATAAAATTTAAACAAAACCTTGATATATACGTTGCGAATCAATGGCAGAGCAGGATTTTCTTTTGTGATATCACTTTCAACTAGTGGTCCTTCTACGCGCATCTGTATCTGCCGTTGCAGGCCACAAATATAAGGCGGCCCACTCACTGCTGGATGATTGTACCAGGTTGTTGAAAAAAAGATAGTGTGCCAGGGCGTTGTTGTTTTGTCCAACCAATTGCGGCCAATTTTGAACCAAAACATTAAGGTGCCTCTATTTTTAGAACCATAACCGTAGCTCTCTGCATCAAATATTGGTGGAAAAACACCATAAGGGTCACCAGCAGCCGGGTCTGTTGCTTTTCGAGAACTATACCACAAACGTTTGGTTCCATTGTATGGAATTAAAACGCCATCGGGAACTAAATCGCCAATGCCAGGAGTCGTGCCATCGCTTGGAACTGCTGGGGAAGCAATTTTTTCTCCATTGGCAGAGGCAATCTCTTGCTTTAGAGAACCACTTTCGACGTAATAATACGTTCCATCCAATGTACCATTAAAATCCGATCGAAAGCGATAATTTCGTGGGTTATCAAATGGATGCGTGAGGTCTAAGTTGCCAGCAGGCAAATCATAGGCAAGTGGCATGATATATCCAACAGTTTGGCTGGATTGATCCCAAAGCCCGGTTCCTGATATGTTGGTAGCTTCAGTGTAGTCTTTCTGTAAGTTATTGCCATAAGAAAAAGCATTAAATCCTTGGGCAGGCGATGCAGCAAATGCAATGCGGCTTGCCAAATCTGGGTCAGTTGTTGTTGTTTTATAGTATAAAGAGCTATTGCCACCTTCAAAATCATATTGAGTGGTGTATAAAACTAAATCAAACAGCTTGATCACTGCGTATTGTTGCCTGGAAACTTTAGGTGTGCCAGTTTCATCCAAGATTTGGCCCAAAGACATAATTTCAAATCTGCCGATTGGGAAGTAGCAAAACTCAATCGTATAATGGGTCAGGTCGGTTTTGTTGATTCTTTGATATACAGGACAATCTGGGTTAATCCGACGTAGGCTGACATTGGGATCGAAATTCGCTTTGAGCAAATCAATTCGGTCTTGAGCATCGCTTAGGCCATAAAAGGTACCTGTGTCAAATACACCTGGCTCTGTCTCTATATTGTCATCCTGCAAATCTAAAAATGCATAGAGTGCTTCTAGCCCACTAAACTGTTTTTTCTGTCGGGCAGCCATGATTTTATCGGCTAACACCGTTGCTTGGGCTGATGTGATGACAATGGTACCAAAAGAAAGCCCTTGAATTAAAGCGATCAACACGCTGCGGCTTGCAGTATTGATGTTCACTGGACTGCGATAGTCTTTTTGGAAAGTTTCATCACCGCGGTTGTAGGGCTTCACTGTACGACAGATGCTCATTTCTTTCATCTCTGCGACGGTCGGATGTACTGTGATATAATCCCAGATATATGCCAAATCTTCTTTGCTAATGGCAATTTCGTCTCCATTATCTGCCGTGTATTTGCCCACTATATCATTTTTACTTGTAAAGCCACCAATGGTATTGCGATATTTAATGATCTGTTTGCCCAGCCCTTTGAGTGGGCCATCTGTGCTTGGATAGCCTGTTGCGGTTGCGACATTTTTGCTTAAGTTATCCAAAATAAGCCCCATCACTGCAAAATCTGAAGCACTTGGGCTATTCACATTGATCATGCTATTGAGGTTGATTTGACAACTGGTGTCCAAAATTTTCAGTGTGTAAACATGATATTCATCATTAATTTTCCCACTCACCCTGCGGCCTTTGACTGGATCATATAAATTTTCGTCTAAGATCGGGACCATATACGATGGCCATGCAGTGGGGTCAGGGTCTGTTGTTTTCGGAGCTTCCCCAATCT
>JAKLHB010000149.1 GCA_022710345.1 Planctomycetota bacterium | reverse complement strand
CACCATTTCATTATGGCTGGCATCCTGAACCGCAAAAAAATTGAATTTATTGCGTTGATCACTATCATATCTTGTCCCTGGATGATGATCTACTTGAATGGATGGGTCATAGAGAATGCAAAATCCAGCTTTGCGAACCGCAAGGCATGCAGCCATATCATTGCGATACTGCGCACCTTGTCCACGTAATCGTGTATCAAAACCTATTTGCCGCAAAAGCGATGTCCTAAAGCTCATATTCACACCCTTGAGATGCCAGACAAATCTAGCCTCTCCGCTACCACAATGATGATTGCCTATGATTCGGCCATACCAAGCAATTTCCCCTATAGTTTTTTTCCTTCCAGTCAAGACATACCCTTGTTGATATAGGCAATCTCGGCCTCCTACTGCGCCTACATTAGGATTAGCTAGAAACTGTTCTGCTATTTTTTCTAGCCAATCTATATGAGGGACAGCATCGTCATCTGTAAATGCGACAATCTCCGTTCGGACACATTCCAGGCCTGCATTTAGTGCAGCAACTTGTCCAGGCTGCTGCACGAAAACCATCTTTAGTTTTATTTTCCAATTTTCTTCTGTACGCTCTTGGCTCAACAGCCAATGTTGGGTTGCCTCATCGGTTTTTCTCACTACGACAATTGTTTCGTTTGGGATTTTAGTTTGACAAGACAACCCTGCTAAAGTTTGCTGTAGAGAATCTAATCTACAATATGTAGGAATGACTACGCTGATGCTATAATGCAATGGCATGTTCATAGCGTTATTTTTTGATTCCATATTTTTTCATCTTATATTGCAATACAGTCCGTTTCAGTCCTAGCTGCCGCGCTGCCTGTGTTTGATTCCAATTGCACGAGTCCAATGCCTGGAGAATGCTTTTTTTTTCTACTTCTTGCAAACGTTCTGTGATATTTCTCGCCGAAAGATCATTAGGGTCAGGAATGATCGTAGAAGCAACTGTATAATTAAGCCTTCTGGTTTCGCTATTTTGAGGTACATATTCTAGATCTTCTCCCAACTCTCTTGGGGTAAGAATTTCTCCATCTGCCAAAATAACTCCACGGTGAATGATATTTTGCAACTGTCGCACATTTCCTGGCCAGGAAAACTCTTGCAATCGTGCCAAGGTTTCGGGTGCAAAACGCATTTTTTTTTGCATCTCTTGCGCATATTGGTTCAAGTAATGCTGTGCAATCAAAGAAATATCACTTTTGCGTTCACGCAAAGGTGGAATCTTCAAAGTAATCACATTGAGACGATAATATAAATCTTCTCGAAATTGCCCATTGGCTAACAATTCTGTGATGTTGCGATTGGTCGCGGCTAAGAAGCGGACATCAATAGAAATATTGTCAGTGCTTCCAACACGTTCGATTGCTCGTTCTTGCAAGACACGCAGCAATTTTGTTTGCAAATTAACAGGTATTTCTGCAATTTCATCTAAAAACAAGGTGCCTGTATGAGCCAGCTCAAACCTGCCTCGTTTGACCATTTGAGCACCAGTGAATGCGCCTTTGGCATGCCCAAAGAGTTCATCTTCTAATAATGTAGCAACCAATGCAGCACAATTCACGACCACAAAAGGAAGCTCACTCCTAAGGCTATGTGCATGGATTTCTTGAGCAACTAAATCTTTGCCTGTACCACTTTCTCCTAAAATAAGCACAGATGCATTTGAGATTGCCACTTTTTCAATCATATGATAGAGATTTTGCATGGCTTTGCTGTTGCCAATCAGTCTCCCAAACGATGTTCTTTCTTGATTTGGCTCAGGCAAGTTCTGTTTTTGAAGGATTTGCTCGATTTTATCCACGACCTGGGCTAGCATAAAAGGTTTTTCAATGAAATCCACGGCACCTAATTTCATGGCAGTGACCGCCTCTTGAATACTGCCAAACCCTGTCATAACCATGACCAACGTGAGCGGTGCTATCTCTAAAATCTGCCTGAGCAAATCTATTCCACTCATGCCAGGCATGCATAAATCAGTGACAACCATATCTACAGGATGACGAAGAAAGAATTCAAATCCTTGTTGTGGATTTCCTTGAGTAAATACCTGGAATCCACGTTGTTGAAGCACATCAGCCAAAATCTCTCGAATAGTCTGTTCATCATCTACAATCAAAATTTCCACCATACTAAGACCGCTTTGTAATAAAATGATGCAATCTTTCGATGTTCGCAGGAAGTCCACACAATGCATAGCCTTGTTGGGATTGTTGGCCTAGCACTAAGTCATGGTAAGTTAAAGGACTCCCATTCCAATATTCTACAGTCAACCCAGCTTTCAAGGCAATGGCATGCCCAGCAGTATAATCCCAGATATAGGCAGGACCTAAAATGCTACCCATGATACCAGGATGAAGAGCTGGCCCACACAAATGAAGCACACCGCTGCCAATGTTGCGCACTTTGCCAGGAAATCCACGAAAATCAATGTGATGGTGGCTATGAGAGCTTACCATAATCTGCGACTTTTTTGTAATCTCTGCTTCAGGACTTAACACTCCAAGAGGATTGGAGTTGCAAGTT
Source organism: Planctomycetota bacterium (assembly GCA_022710345.1). Lineage (GTDB taxonomy): Bacteria > Planctomycetota > Uabimicrobiia > Uabimicrobiales > JABWCH01 > JAKLHB01. The sequence goes on along the minus strand of JAKLHB010000149.1, from coordinate 8,948 downwards.
ACAGGTTTTTCAATGTCTGCGATAATCAACACACCTGGGCCCCACTGTGGTGCATAGACAATACCAGCAATAGGTTGCAACATTGCATTAAGTAACCCAATTGCAATACACCAGCCTGGCATACTTTGGCTGAATGAATCCGTACCATCAATTGGATCCAGGGTAAACGTATATGGTTTTGCAGGATCCCAAGGCCGCTTTGCTTCTTCTGAAACCAAATTTGCTTCTGGAAATTCACGCAGAATGGCACTTGCTAAAAATGCATCCAATTGTTGGTCTATTTCTGTGAGTACAGATAAATCTTCTTTAAAAGAACGCATGATTTGCTTTTGGCCTTGAATCGCAATTTGTCCTGCCTGAAGGACGTATGGCATTAAAGCTGAAATGGTTGTGAGCATAAATAATTCTTTCTAATGAGCAGCAGATTGAAAAACAAAGGCAATTGCTCAAGGATATTATCGCGTTTTCTTCAAAATAGCAAGCGAAAAAATACAGATTTGCAGAATTTACCTGTTGAGAAAATCAAGACTGCTCTATTCGTATGCCATTCATGCCTAAAATTGATTTGACAGAAAGATTGAGTTTGATAAAATAGCAGATATGCGCTTAAAGATGTGCTGGTCTAGTACCAGCAATAGAATATTGGGAGTAATAATTTAAAATTCGGAATTTAATTTTTACATTAAATTAGAAATATTTTAAAATGGTTCAATATTCGAAAAATAAAATCCTCCTTTGCATCCATGCCTGGATTGAGCCACAGGGTGAACAATTCTTATATCATCCTGAAATTGAAGTAGATGAGATCATGTCCTTGCAACAAGCATGGGTAGGAAAAGATCCGCAACTTAAAGCAGAGGTAAAAAAAAATCCGCTGAATCTACCCAGGCAAATCCAAGATTGCCAAAAAGACGAGATTGCTTATTCATATCAAGACAAAGCCAAATGGGCCTATTGGGTGGTACAACCTGCTGCTGATATAGAAGCCTACGGCCGACACGTGAACATAGTCAAAATTGCGTTCTTGCCGCACCAAGTGAATGAAATAGGCAAAGAAATGCTCTGGAATTGGCTTGAACAAGCAATTTCGCATACACAAGCCAACTTAAAAGCCGTACAAGAAAACCTGCAATCCTTGGAAATATCCGATGAATTTTTGCAGGAATATTATATAAAAGAAACACCTATATCATCTCTACCAGCAACATCCACAAAACAGCATTCTGCAAAAGCCAAAATAGCCGCATTAGTTGGAGGGCTTGTCCTATGCACACTCATTGGTGCAGGAATCGGAATTGGCATGGGAGACAAAGAAAAAGCAGCGGAAAAAATAACCCAGCTTAAAATAAAAAAGCCAGGAACAGAGGTGGATGGTGCAACACCAACGCAAGCAAGTAACCCAACATCCACACAGGTACCCGGCATGACCCAGCAGCCAATATCCCCAGACACTGCCAAGCTAAAACAAATCGAACGACAACAGCAACCGCTTATAGAAGAAACAGAAGAGCAACCGCCTATAGAAGAAAAAGCACTTGCTGAGTTACAAGCATTTGTAAAAACACAGCCGTTTGAAAAGTGGTACCAAGAAGATGAAGACAAATTAGCGAACTTTGATCAGCGTTGTGAACCACTCGTAGCATTGGATAATCCAACAACTCAAGAGCTTCAAGAAATTTTAAAGAAGCTTAAAGCTAAAAGCCAGGCTTGTTTGAAGAAAAAACAGGCATGGGACAAGCGCTATGAAAAATTAAAAAAGGATGTGAGCAACTTGGCAGGCCTAAATAGTGGCTATTTTTATTCAAAAGACTCTCTGCAAAAATATGTTGAAGCTCTCAAAGAAGATATAGTTTTTTTGCTCAATTCAGAAAATGACGTATTGCCAGAAAATACTAGGCGCAAGAAACTGGAACAATGGCAATCGGCTTGGGCAAAAGGTAAAATTAAAATCAGAAGCAAAGAGAAAAAATTATCCAGCCAGCCAAAAGAGAATGAAGAATGGCAAATTTTGTCGTTTGTCAATCCATACAAAAAAATAAAACCAGAAAATAAACGAATAGGCTGGGGAGAAATGACCGATACAATTCTGATCGAGCACTGCTGGACGTTGCAAATTCAGTCTCACAATGAAATGGATTATTGGAGCCTAGAAATCCAGCAAAATTACGAATATTTGGAAGATCATAAAAAAATTGATAGAAAAACAAAACAATTTCTAATAGCTTCTTATATCCCTTGTTGTTTGATAAATCTAAAAGAAATTTTTGGTTTGAAAGAATTTGAGTTATGTTTTGATTTAGAAGTTGACAAAGTAGTTGGCAAAGCAATGGATATAGATCAGTTTCTCCTTCTCATCACTCTAGAATCTCCGGAGAATCCATAGTATGTCTTTGCAAATTAAAGATTTGACAATTTGGCTTCGAGATAGGAACCAGACGCGATGTTTGTTGAATTCCATCCAGCTTGATGTGGCCTTGGGATCTGTGGTGATGCTTGTAGGAACGAGTGGTTCTGGCAAGAGTACGATCTTGAAACTGCTCGCTGGCCTCAATACTCCTTTGGATGCCAATATAGAAATCTCTGGCTCGTGCTGTTTGCTTGGCCATGAATTGGTAGCCATGCAATATCCGCGTGAGCTGCGTGGGCATGTGGGGTTGGTGTTCCAAGATTTTGCTTTGTTTGATGATTTTACGCCCAAGGAAAACATTGCACTTGTGGGCAAGCTTTGCCTGCACACAGACTCCAGCAACATGAACCAGGAAATCAAAATCTTAGCCAACCAGTTGAACATTGAAAATATCTTAGAAAAAGAGCACGTACATGAGCTTTCTGGTGGTCAAAAGCAGCGCGTGGCTTTGGCTAGATTGCTGATTGCCAGGCCCAAGATCATGCTGTTTGATGAACCAATCTCTGGCCTGGATCCTGCGACTGCTCAAGATGCGGCTGGTTTAATTTTAAAGCAAGCCAGGCCTGATAACATCCTGATCATTGTTTCCCATGATTATCGCCCATTTTTAGCGCATCTGGAAAAGATTCATGGCTTCTATATCCTGGATGGAAGCGGTTCTTTGCATAGTGTGCCGTATGCTGGCCAATCTTTGGATCAAATCCTATCCAACATTGAACATCGTCTATGCTCAGCCAGGCCAGGTATTAGTCAAACCTTGCCTAGATTAGAGCATCATAACATGGCCCAGGCTGACTTTTTCTGCCAGATATTCTCTCGTGTTCAACAATGCTTTGGCTTGCGGCACACATTGCACCCGCCATTTTTGCAGCCAGGCTTTTTCCATCGAAAATTGCTATGGAAAATTTTTCGATTCTCTATTTTGGACGCAATTCCATTCATGCTGGTCAGCGGCCTGATGCTGGGAATGCTTGCCACCTATTTTAGTTTGAGCGAAAATCTAGGCGAATTACAGCGGTATTTGGATCCAATTTTATTCAGCCAGGCGCTGGCAGCATTGGGCAAAATTGCGTTTGTGGTGCTCTGCCCTTTGTTCACCGCCATCTTCATGGCCACACGCTCTGGAGCTGCAGTGGCTGGTTATTTGGGTAATGTAGTGATTACCAAGCAAATGGACGCATACCGTGTGTATGGGCTTCCCAGCGAACGACTCTTTTTATCCAAGATTGTGTGGTCATTTGGCCTGGGATTTTTGCTTTTGAGTGCACTTTGCTTTGCTGGCTTTGTCCTTGCTTCCATGATGACTGTGATGGTCATGCGAGAAACTGCGAGCTACTATGATTGGAACATTGCGTTCTATAGCCTATTGGGGCCATTTCCTTACCAAGGCTGGGGCTATTTTGTGCTCAAAACAGTGCTAGCCGGCATTGGTGCAGGAATGGCGAGTTATTGGATTGGCGCAGGACCAAAGAAAAATTCTCAGGATGTCACAGCCGGAATCACTCGATGTGTGATCGTGAACATTCTCCTAGTTCTGGCGATTTTTTTTGCGTTGTTGCTTTGCGAAAAAGAAAGGTTGTTATGAAATTGAGTATTTTTGGACCACGCGGTTGTGGCAAAACAACTTACTTAACTTGCCTGTATGGAAAAGGGAGCAAGCTGGGCAGTTTTGCTATGATTGCCAATGATCAAGTCACTCGAAATTACCTCCGCGAACGTTGGGAAGCAATTCAGGAAGGTTTGGATATCCAAGCCACAGCCCTAGCTACGATTCCATTAAACTTGACTTTTTCTGCGAATCAAAAATCCTATGAAGTAGAGCTGAAAGACTATGGGGGTGCCTTGGTCATGCAGCATTCCAAGCCAGATGAGATCAAGAAAAAGCTCAGAGAAACGCTCTTTGCTTCATTTGCAGAATCTGAAGCAGTGATGATTTTCATTGATGCTGGATCTCAAGAAGATTCCCTGGATCGCAGGCAAGAACTCGAATGTTTAATTGATGTTCTTCGATCCCAGCACAAACAAGCCTTAATTTCCAGGCCCATTGCGATTGTAGTGAGCAAGTGGGACAAAGTCGTGCATGAAGACACTGGCATCCAAAACCCGATCCAATTCCTGGAACAAAAGTATGCAGATTTATACAGCATCATCAAAAATTTTTCTCATAATATGCATATCTTTGCAGTCTCTGCGTATGGGATTGGCGCACGCGATCCCAATGCCAAGTCTAAACTAGCACCTTTTAACCTAGAAAAGCCATTTTGCTGGATTGCAGAAAAAATAGATGAAATTGGATACCTGGCTTTGGAAACCCTGGAAAAAGAAAATCCCCACGACTTGAAGAAGCTGTTTTCTGGATTTCAAAAATTTGCCCAAAAAGTGTACAAAGGTCCCTGGTATGAAAAAGCAATCACAAAAGTGACAAAATATCGGCAAGAAATTTGGAAGATCCAAAGACGCAACATTGCAATTGCTTCTGTCTTATGCTTTTTAGTGGCCATGATCTGCTTTGGAATATTGGAATACTCTCAATACAGCAATATTGACCGTGTATTGGATGATACCAATGTGGCCCAAAATCCAGACCAGGCTATTGCTGAAGCTCAAATTTATGTGAATGAAAGCCACCTGATTGCAGAATTTATCGGATGGAAGCAAAAAATCCAAGAAAAAATTTCCAAGCTACAAAGCAGCAATGAACAACAGAGTTTTGAAAAAATAGAAGTATTATTTGTCAACAAAACTTCAGATTGGCAAGCGAGAGAAGAGCGTTTGAAAAAATACAAGATTTTTTTAACCGCATATCCATCTAGCAAACATGGCAAAACTGTGGTTGGCTATCAACAACTAGAAGAAGCTCAAAAACGCAAAGAAATCATGCAGAAGGAATTCACAACGCTCAAACGAGAATGGCCCAAAGGCAGCATGGAAATGGAATATTGGCAAAGCTGGATTTCCAATGCGGAAAAATTCATTCAAGATTATCCAGATTTTGAAGAAATTGTCCAGGTGCACAAGGATATTGAAGAGGCCAAAAAGCAATTAAAATATCTGGATGATCAAAAACTTAAAGCATTGATGCAAAGAATATTCGAAAGCTTGCAGCGGGATTATCCAAAAGATTCCAAGGACCCTTTCCGTTGGCAGGCATGGATTCAAAAGATGGAACAATTTGCGCATGAACATCCAGATTTTGAAGAAATTGCCCAAGTTTATGCAAAAATTGAAGAAGCTAAAAAGCAATTGCAACAATTAGAGATAGAGATCGAGTATCGAAAGTTTTTGGTGGAATTGGATAAAACTTCAGATGATCAAAAATACCTAACTTTATGTAGGGAATACCTGGCTAAAAAACCCACTTTGGCAGATAAATTGCAAAACTTGATCCAAAAACGCGAGCAAAGTGTTTTGGAAAAAGTGCAACGTGTAGTCAATGGCAAAAATTCGTACAAAGAGAAAATTCAATGCTACGTGGAATACTTGGAAACTAAGGAATACCAAGATGAAGGATGCCATAACAAGGCGCAGATGGCACTCATCCTGGTAGAAAAGGAACTATATGAGGAAATTCGATCAAGAGCTGATTTAGCACAATGCACCCCTGAACGATTGAGAGAAGCGAATCAGCTTGCCACAGAGTATATAGAGCATAGCTATGACAAACGATATCTTATCTTAATCAAAGCATGGCAGCAATGGTATCAACGATTGGAACAAGGCATTAGCATTTCTGTGACTATTCAGAGGGCTGTGCTGGATATTAATACAGACTTGTTCAAAGGTGTATACTCCCCAGATACATACGTGGAGTTGATATATAAAGGCAATAAGTATGTCACCGATGAAAAGGAAGACAACAAATTTCCAATGTATTGGGGAACCACAAGCCTTGTTTGGAAATTGCAAGACACAGCTCTTTTAAGAATCAGGCTATGGAACACAGACTGGGGCAATGAATACAGAGAAGTTACGTCACAAGATGGGTTTTTATTGAAATTTTTCGCCGAATACCAGGACCAACCCATCAATATTTTTGGAAATATGCTTTATATCTCCAGTAACGTAGTTTGGCTTAAATTGCCACCGCCTATTGAAAGATAAACAAATCAATCAAATCCTTCATTGGATTTTCCTTTTAAAATTCGTAAGAACATCATAAAGGAACCGCTTATGGCAAATCTCATTCAACTTCCTGTGGTGTTATATGGCTGGTGTCAGGCTTCTCAAACCCTTGGCTATCGTTATCCTCACCAGGCTGTGGATTCAAGGCATCTGATGTATTTGATTTGTGAACTTGAAGACAGCCCATTTCAGAAGACAGGGTATCATGAAGCATTTGGGACAGGAGAGTATCCATATTGTGGGATTCGGTATGTATATTGGTGGGCTGCTCGGCCAATCCCAGGGAATAGTTTGCATGAAAGCTATACAAAAATTGCGATGGCCATGATCCCTAAAAATTTAGCAACTGGCACGCTTTTGCCTGAACAACTATGGGATATTTCGGATGATGTGCCAGAGTATGAATTGTTTGTCACCTTAGATACTACTGGACAAGATCATGCTGGTGTCTTTCATGCTTTAGTTCTTCCAACAAATCGGTCACCTATCGTGCCTGTTCCTGCTGCAAAGCCAGAACCGCTTGGGCCAATGATGGGGCAGCCTGCTATTTCGCCCATGCTGCCGATTTCGCAGCCAAGCGTAGTAACACCTATTCGACCGTCTTTGCTCGAAGCAGTGCCGTCTGCTCAATTGCCTGATCAAGCAGAAACGCCGACTTCGCTTGAAGTAGTGCCGAAATTCAGTGATCAACAACCTTTTTACAAAGCTATATCAGTGCCGCCTGATCAAGCAGAAACGCCGACTTCGCTCGAAGTAGTGCCAAAATCCAGTGCTCCATCACCTTCGTACGAAGCTATATCAGTGCCGCCTGCTCAAACGCCGCCTACCAGGCCGAATTTACAAGGAAGAACGCCAGCATCTCCTATTCTAGGCGGAACGCCAGCATCTCCTATTCTACGACCTTTGTCCAAAGCAGCGCCCTTGATTTTGCCAATTCCTTCTATACCTCATGGATGGACATCTATGCCCAAGCCCCAATCTTCTGAAGTAAAAAGCCAGGCTGTGCATTTGGGAAGAACGTTCGCTTTTTTTGTTTTAGCAGTAGTTGGTGTGGCGTTGCTGGTGTCTCTAAACTACGTATGCCCGATTGTTTCGCATGTCTGGGATCGTTGTCCTTGGCTGAAATCAAGCCAGGCTTTTATCAAAATCAGCAAAAGTGATGAAAAATTCGATTGTCCTTTTGGAACTCCTGTGTATGATCAAGATTTCGTAAAACTTGGGTCTGTGGATCAACAAAAGGCAAAGCAGGTCGTGGTTATGATTTTTCCAGAATATCGCGATCAAGTAAAAGGTTATAACAGAGCCTATTATCATCAGGAGCCTCGCAAATTGGTTGCTCTTTGGAATGTATTGCGCAAATCCCTGGAAAAAGAAGAAATTCAGCAAAAATTTCGTGAAGTTACGAAGGCTTTGGAACCATACGCAGCGGCATCACAAAAGCGCGTGATCGAGATCATCCAGGAAAATTATTCGTTGGAGAAGCAAAAGGAATTGTTTAAAGCATTGACAGATGCTGAATTTTCTAGCTTTATGCTACGGCCTATGCATCAACAATGGGACAAATTGCAGGAAAAAATAGGCGAATATGAATGGGCTAAGCTCTTTCGCAGTAAGGCTGTACGCGATGTAAAAGAAAGCTTTTTATCCAATTATACGAGGAGTCAGATTTGGGATGACGTAGGCAAAACTCTCTATCAATACGGTTGTCAATGGTTATCAAGCTGGTTGACAAAAGAGCCTCTTCGTTTCGGAGAGATCGCAGAGCATGTTGTGGGTGAACGTGTCGAAAAAATTGTAAGCCAGCCTGAGTTTCAGAAAGCAGCCAAGCGGTCTGCCTATGATTGGGCCACACAATGCGCAGAAGACCTCAAAATCACGCAAAAAGGAGATATCTGGCAAGGTCAATACACCCAAGAAGCCATTGGTGGGTATAAACAGCAAGGCGATTTTTTGATGCAGCGAATGCAGCAAAAAGGTATCCACTTAGCCCAGGCTGAAATAGAAAAATTTTGGCAAAAGCTCGAACAAGATCCAGTACTGCAAGAAGAATGGCGCAAGGCTGAACCTATGATTCAAGAAAAAATGGGTGCTTGGCTCAAACTTTGGGCTGATCAATTTTTCCCAACCAATGCAGACGAAGCAAATCAACTGCAAACAATAGCCACAAGTTTAATGCGTGAAATTCTTTATGGTGAACCTGAACCCATCTTAATTCTGGATCACGATCCTGGCCGAAGTAGCCAGCAAATTGAATTGATTCGTGGTAAGTTTTAAAAACTTGTGTTTATGGTTGCTTTTAATCCTAATTTTTTTTGAGTTTGGCAGTTATCCATTATGATCGTTTTTTGAGGATGATTACTACAATGATCTTCCTCACCAGAGACGTGAGCTCAAAGGTCTTTCTCCAAAATGAATATGC
>JAKLHB010000148.1 GCA_022710345.1 Planctomycetota bacterium | reverse complement strand
AATTGAAAAGTAAGGGATATATTGCATCACTTACGAAGATCTGGCCAATGCTGGCATCACAGAAGCATTGGATCCACAAACATTCCAAGTTTTTTGCCAAGGCCAAGAAATTCCACTCCAGCTTCATACAGTCTATCCAGATCAATGGATGGCCGGTGATTTTTTAGAATTTCATGCCCAACCAATGCAGGGGCTTTATACCAACACCAATGTATATTGGCTTCGTTGGGGCCAAAATATAGGCCAGCGTGTTTTTTATAGAGACAGCTTAAAGACAGAAGCTTTGAAGATCACGACTTTTTCTGAAAAAATACGCATTGAACAAAATAAGGCTTTTTGGGAAAACTTACGCGAGCCATTTTCTGTGGATCATTGGTTTTGGGAAAAAATCACAGCTCCCAAAATCTCGAAATATTCTATAGATTTACCAAACCCTGTGGCCAATCAGCCAGTGGAAATCACCATGAGCTTACGAGGCCGCACTACGCCTGATCCACATCCCAATCATCATGCTATTTTTTCTTGGAATAGCAGTGTCATGGGCGAAGGCACCTGGAATAATGAAAATGAATTCATCCAGACATACACAGTTCCTCATGCAGCAAGCACAAATATTTTAGAAATTAAGGCACCGGGAGATACAGGTGCGCCGCTTGACATTTTCTATTTTAATTGGGTCGAAATTTCCTATCGTCGCTCTCTACGGGCGATTCAAGATCAGATTGATTTTCAAATTCAGCCATCCGGCGATTGCCAAATCATAGTCACCAATTTCACAAGTCAAAATATTCGTGTTTGGGATATCACTAACCCTCAATCTATCAGTGAAATCACAAATCTCAGCATCACACCCCAAGGAAGCACATACACATTAGCGTTCAATGATGCTGTCAATCAAGTAAAAGCTTATTATGCATTTTGCTCATCCCAAACCCAAAAGCCAAAACGAATTGCATTTTGGGAAAGCACCAATCTCCAAAATCCTAATCATGCAGCCAATTATGTGATTATCACGGCAAAAGAATTTCTCTCCACGGTTGAACCTTTAGCTCAGTTCCATCAAAATCAAGGCAACCTGGTGAAGGTCATTGATGTAGAAGATCTTTATAATGAATTTAGCCACGGAATATTTGATCCAAAAGCAGTCCAAGATTTTTTGAAATTTGCTTACCATAATTGGCAAACTCCACCGATGTATGTGCTATTAGTAGGCTCTTCTAACACAGATTATCATAATTATCTAGGCAGTGGCAAAAGAAACTTTGTCCCAGTCTATCTTTCTCAAACCAATGTTTTAGGTCTTACCCCAAACGACAATTGGTTTGTCTGTGTGGATGGCACAGATGACCTTCCAGATATGCTCATTGGGCGGCTTTCTGGCCAAGAGCCTAGTTTAATTGCCAATTCAATCCAAAAAATCATTGCCAATGCATCTTCCCAAGCCATGTACAAAGGTCTTTTTGTGAGCGATAGCCAGGATTTAGATTTTGCATATCTCAGTGATGAGCTGATCCAGCAATTGCCAAGCACCTATCAAAAAACAAAAGTCTATATGATCAATTATACGAATCCTGTGAATGCAAACCAAGATATTTTAACGGCTATCCAAAAAGGTCAAACTTTGGTCAATTACGTTGGACATGGCGCAACGACCTATTGGACAAGAGAAATTTTAGCCAGCAAGCATGTTCCTCTGTTGCAAAATGCCAATGCGTATTCATTCTTCCTTTGCTGGACTTGCCTCAATGGCTATTTTTCCCAGCCACTTTCCTATTGTCTGGGAGAAGAATTGCTCATGGCTCGTGAAAAAGGAGCGTTCGCTGTGTTTGCCTTTAGTGGGGCCGAGACGATCTGGGAACACTCCATTGCATCTCATAAGATTTACACGGATATTTTTCAAAAGAAAGTGTATAATATAGGCACTTTATTGCTCCAGTCCAAGCTTTATGCATTCCAAAATGGTGCAGTAGAAGTATTAAGCACATTGACATTGTTGGGTGATCCAGGAAGCAACTTACAAGTCGGAGATTAGTCTAAATGCTGCTAGAGGATAACAGCCGCGAACAGCTTCGATTTTTACTAGAATGCTGGACTCATAACCATATCCCAGTGCTTTGGCCTATCCAAGGCCAAAGCATGACCCCGTTCTTTCAGCCTGGAGACACACTCATCTTACAGCCATGCCAAGCTAGGAATCTCCGCATTGGAGACATCATTATCTTTTACCAAAACTCCATTGTGGTGGCACACCGTCTGATTGCCAAGATTCCAAGCAAGCATGGCTGGCGTTTTTGTCAAAAAGGTGATTTTTGCTCCCATTGGACATGGCTCCAGGAGCATGAAATTATCGGCAAAGCCGTTGCTTTCCAACGCAACAACACAATCTATGAACTAGAAAAAAATAAGCTCTATTGGAAAAACCGTATCTTAGGCTGGCATGGATTGAGCATCTTGGTGAGGTACAAACTCAAGCAATGGCTTTGCAGGATTTTTGGGATGAAACATACAAATGGACGATCATAGATAACGAACTAATCTGTCGAGAATATCTTGAAAACTAATTTTATTTAACGGACATGTTATGCTTGCAACAATCATTATTTTTATCTGTGCAGGAGTCGCAGGGCTTGTATTGCCTTGGTGGTGGGGATTTGCGCCCATCGTGGCTGTGATTGGTTTTTGGAAAGGTAAATCAAGTTCTCATGCGTTTTTGAGTGGATTTGTCAGTGTGTTTGCACTATGGTTATTGGCGAGTGCCTGGCTAGACTCTAGTCAGATTCTAGGGCAACGGCTTGCAACGATGTTTGGCGTGCCTCATGCGGCTGTGATGTATGCAATAACCGCCTTGGTTGGAGGAATATTAGCAGGATTCTCTGCTTTGGCCGGATTTTATGGATCCCAGTGCATTGCAAAAAAATCCAACTAGCTTTAAGCTTGATTCAGGATAGAGCAGAGCTTTTGTATATCGTGAACCAAGGAGAATTTTATGAAAAAGCTGATTGAATTGTATCGCACTTATGGCATTTCAACGGCTAAATTACGCCAATTAGCCTTGGAAATGGAAAAAACAGGCAGGGCAGAAAAACGCAAAGAACTTGGCCCTGGTTGGGATGCTGAAAACACAGGCAAAGAAGTTTGGCATTTAGACGAAAGTGTTGTGTTAGAATACATCGCGGGTCAGATCAAAATCGGAGACAACAAAACTTCGAAAACACAGGAGCTGATGGATCAAATCAGCCAATTACAAGAAGAAAACCGCGATTTGCAGGAACAATTGCGCGATTTACAAGAACAATTGCGCATTTCCAGACAATGGTCCTGTGTCTGGAAATCTTATGCCAAACATTTACGCAGCCAATGGCAGCGGACTGAAATCAAGATAGCCTTACGCACTGCCCAGATCTTAGCTTTTTTAGCTCATTGGGGATATTGGCTGCTACGTTATCTGGCTCGTGTTTGCGCCAGATTATGGGGAGTCGGAAGACTCTGGGTCAAGGAAAAATTGAAAAAAAAATGACATATGTCATTTCAAAAGAGCATGAACACGGAACAAATTCGTGAGCAGCTTAGATCACCAGAGGTTTCTGTAGTAACACAGAAAGCAAGTTTTACAATCCTTGCAATAAAAATGCATAATGCAAGTGCTTTATATGCTGAAACTTAATATCTCTACTCGATGCCGTTGCATGGCCAGGACAAAAAAAATTGCCATTTTGCCTTTTCTTTTGTGTTTTTTGCCGCGAAGCGGCTTGGGAATAAAGCCTGGGGTTTCTAACCCAGGGGGAGATGTGTCTTTCAGTGCCCTGAAGGGGCACCGGAAAATACACCCGACGAATTTCAAAGATGGTTGCGCAATGGAGCGCCAGAGGAAACAAAATATTTTTTAGAACGTATTGACCCATGATACTGATTTTCAAAGTTGCTAGTTTTTTGACCTAGCAACTTTGCTCTTTTATTGTATTCTCTTCAGTCATTTTTAAGGAGGATTTACATGTCTCCAGACGTTATTTTTTGGATTATTGTGGTAATAGGTGCAATCCTAGCCTTTGCGAATATCCGCATTGTGAGCCAAAATACAGTCCTTGTGATCGAGTTTTTAGGCAAATTCAATCGTGTGATGTCAGCAGGGTTAAATTTTAAGATTCCGCTGGTGGAAAGTGTGGCTGCGCTGGTTTCTTTGAGGCAGCAGAACTTTGTGATTCAAGGCAAATATCCATCCAAGGATAAAGTCATTGTGGATGCGGAAACCAACCTCATTTATACAGTGACCAACACATTGGAAGGAATCAAACGCTATACTTATGCTTTGGAAAGCAGGGATCGGTCTATTGCTGCAATCATTGAAAACTCTTTGCGTACCTATATTGCAAAAGAAACACACGAAGGCATCCTGGAAAAAAAAGAAGAGCTTGCTTCCCATATTCGCAACGATGTGGCCAAGCAATTTGAAGAATGGGGAATGCACATCAACAGTTTTCAAATCACGAATATTTCATTCCCACAGCAGATCACAGATGCCATGTCTGAAGTCGTAGCATCTGAGCAATTGCGCAAAGCCGCAGAAAACAAAGGTGAAGCCATTAAGATCCAAGCAATCAAAGAGGCAGAAGCAGAACGCGAAAGAAAACGCCTGCAAGGCGAAGGCATTGCATTAGAGCGCGAAGCCATTGCAAAAGGTCTCCAACATTCGCTAGAAATCGTACGCAGCGCCACAGGCCAATCTTCTGCTGAAATTTTAGCCATCCTGACTTTGACTCAGTATCTCGATACTTTAAAAGGCATTGGATCAAGCGACAATACCAAAGTGCTTTTTGTAGAAACCAATATCAATAAGTCTGCTGAACTCATGCAGCAGATCATTGCTTCTTTAGAGATGCAACGAACAGCTCGTGAGCAACATAGCTCAAGTCAAGGTTCAAGCCCAAATCAAAGTTCAGGCTCAAGCAAATCTTAGGAGATTATTCCGTATGTCTATTCGTACTTTTTTCATTGCGATCTTACTACTCCAGGGAGTGTTTATGATGGCCCAAGAAGCAGAGCATCCCAATATCACACTCATTAAGAGTTATTATGCTGCTTATGCACAAGGCGATTTGCAAAAACTTCAAGAATTTTTTGATCCTAACATTGTCTGGCGTATTCCTGGTCATCATCCTTTGGCTGGAGAAAAACACGGTGCCCAAGAAGTATTGGCATTCTTTGCTCAACTGGCCAAGGCCAAATTCAAAGCTGAACCTATTTTTTTCCAAGCCCAAGGAGATTATGTTGTGGATATCCATCGTGGCTGGAGCAATGTGGATGATGGACAGCCTGGTGTGGATCAATTTTTTGTGTTGATGTTCAAAATTCAAAATGGCAAAATCGTAGAAGCACAAAATTTTCTCAGTGATCAACATCAAGCAGATGCTTTTTTCTGGCGTGTGTATCCGCTTAAACCACTACCAGATCGTTTGAAATAAATTGTTACATTTTTATTTGCATCAACAAAAAAACCCGCATTCACGCGGGTTTTTTTATGGCAGCGGCCATAGCTTCAGCACAGATCACGCAATCAACTTATTTGCATCAACAAAAACCCGCATTCACGCGATTTTTTTATGGCCTTTTAAATGTGCTAAAAATTTCCTGCACTTTTTGTTGAGCCACTTTTTTCTCGGATTCTTCCTGCGATTTTAGTTGTTGCTTTGCCTCTAATGTTTTTGCTTCCTCGATTTTCATTTGCAATGCAAGATCATACATAGCTTGAGCAAAATCGTAGTCTTTGGATTGTATACCACGCTCTGCTAACTTCATCGTAATTTGGTATTTCCCCATTTGGGCCTCTGTATTTTGAGGATCCAAACTCAAAGCTTGGGCATATAGTTCTAGAACATCCCAAAAATATGAAAATGATGTTTGCTCTTGAATATTTTCTTGCATTTGCTTGGCTTTGAGCAAAATACCTTGGACTTGATGCTGCAATGACAATGAGGCAGTATATCGTCCATAAAGAATCCAACTGACCCCTAAAAGGAAAAGAACGCAGGCTGTCCCAGCGCCATAGAGTAATTTAGGATTACGCCGCAGATTGCGGAATTGTTTGACCCAAAAAGGCGTAGGTTTTGCCGTTACCCGCAGACCATCTAAATATCGCTGAATGTCTTCTGCCATCTCTGCTGCAGTTTGGTACCGCAGTCTTTTTTCTTTCATCATAGCTTTTTCTACAATCGCGGCTAATTCTTTTGGGATATTTGGATTATAGAATTGGATTGGAGCAGGATCAGTGATGCAAACTTTATAAACTACTTGCATTGGGCTGCCTGTGAAAGGTGGATGGCAACTCAACATCTCATAGAGAATTGCGCCTAAGCCATAAACATCACTGCGTTGATCAATATCTCGAACCCTGCCGCGTGCTTGTTCTGGTGACATATACACTGGCGTACCAATGGCATGGCCGTCCATGGTAAATTGAGATTGCTCTTTGAGATCTTTGGCAATCCCAAAATCCATAAGAACTGGCCCTTGTGCCGTGATCATAATATTGCTTGGTTTAAGATCACGATGGACAATCCCATGCTCATGGATGTATTGAATGGCGTGGCAAATCTCCAACATCCACTTCATGGCCTCTCGTGGTTTTAGGTTTGCGATGTATTTAGGCATTTCCTTGCCATTGATGAGGTCCATAGTGAAATAAGGAAAGCCTTTATATTCGCCAACATCATGCACTGCCACAATGTGCTCATGCCTCAACTGGGCCATGGCTCGGGCTTCTTGGAAGAAACGACTTTTGGCTTCCACGGAATTCATTTGCTGTGGCAAAAGTACTTTGAGCGCTATTTCTCGTTTTAGTTGGTCATCAAAAACATGATAGACAATGCCCATGCCTCCTTTGCCCAAAGTTTTGATGACTCTGTATCGTTCTGCAATCAATTCTTCTGAGAAATCAACATTTTCTTTTTTTTCAAATGTGGCCTCTAACAAAAGCCTGGTCTGTTGCTCCTGCGTCATTCCAGCAAGCGGCTGTGTAGCTTGCTCTGCCCAAGCAGCGCTTGTTGCAGAAGCTCCTGGGACAAGGGTAGGATCCGATGCCCAAGAGGATTTTGGCTTCAGCGTATCATCAGAATTTTCCATAAAAATCCTTTATCAATGAAGATTTTTAGAATGCCTGCATCACCAACCAGTGTTCTTTGAAAATTGAATCAACATTTTGAAGATTTAAAAGAAGATTGTTGTCATGCCAAGGTAAAGCCATCTAAATATTTTGGTGTATGAATTGGGCAATGAAGATTTTGTTCCAGAAAAGAAGCAAATTTTTGCATGATTTCCTCTTCGCCGTGCACTAAAAATAATGCCTTGTGGTTTGATTCAAAGCCACGCAGCCATTGAAGCAATTCTTCACGGTCTGCATGGGCAGAAAAGCCATCTATTTTGGTGATTGTTGCATGCACAGGCATCATTCTCCCATAAATGCGTACTTGGGGACTGCCGGTTAAAATTTGACGGCCTAATGTTCCTTCAGCCTGGTATCCGACAAACATCACGGTGCTTTCAGCACGTTGGATATTGTCCAAAAGATGATACTTAACACGACCGCCTGTGCACATGCCAGAGCCTGCGATGATGATCACTGGTTCCTGTATTTTATTGATATTGCGTGACTCTTCTCGAGATCCAATAAAGCGTAATCTAGGCAACCGAAATGGAGAATGCCCATTTTGCACAAGTTCTGTTGTCTCTGCATCAAAAAGATTAGGATATCGCTCAAACACATTGGTGATCTTGGATGCCATAGGGCTATCAATGAGCACAGGCTGTTCAGGGATTTGTTTTGCCAAGCGTAGCTCATTGATATAATACAAGACTTCCTGCGCACGCTCCAAGGCAAAACTAGGAATGATGATATTTCCCTGCTTTTGATATGTGGCTCGGATGGCAGAACTCATTTGGTCATGAATACTTGTCAAAGCACCATGCACTTTGTCTCCATACGTGGACTCTAGTAAAATATAATCAGCTTCTTTGAAAATATCAGGGTCTTGGATAATAGGAGAATTGGGTCGTCCTATGTCGCCTGTGAACAAAATAGTGCGTGCCTTTTGACCATCTTGAGCACGTACTTGGATCATTGCTGATCCTAATACATGGCCTGCATTATAAAAACAGGCCTGGATATTTCTGTTAATTCGCACACATTCGTTATATTGAATCGGAGAGAAAAGTGAGCTGCATGCTTCAGCATCTTTAGCTGTATAGAGAGGAACTTCTGGATATTTGCCTTTTCGGCCTTCTTTCTCATGGCGTTGACGCTTGTATTCAGCATCTTCTTCTTGGATAAACCCTGCATCAAGCAGAATTAATCTAGCTAATTCTGCTGTTGCTGGTGTGCAATAAATTTTCCCTCGAAAGCCTTCTTTGACTAATCGAGGTAAATATCCACAATGATCTAAATGTGCGTGGGTCAGAAGCACAGCCGTGATAGTACTCGGAGCAATGGGAAATGGTGCCCAATTTCGAGTTTGCAATGTTCTTTCTTGGTGCAAACCGCAATCTACTAAAATGTGTGTATCTTCTACCTGAAGCAAATGCTTTGATCCTGTCACGCTTTGGGCAGCGCCTAAAAATTGAAGGTGTATGTTCATATAAAACAGGAAATTCGCCTAAAGAAAGGCGAAACCCGTGCCTTTCATAAAAACTGATTTTAATAGATTTTCTTGAGCTAAAAATGAAGCGATAGCGTCTGCTGCAATTGGCAGAAGGGAATGATGTTTTTCTGGAGTGCCGTTGTGTAGTTCTATAAAAACGTTATACTCAGCATAAAAATTTAGCCATTCTTTTGAGCTACAATTTCAATATGCGAGGCGCTTCCAAGCAAAGAAGCTTCTTGATTTAAAGAAAATTCAATTTTGCAAATTTGATCGAAAAGGTTAGTATCTTCGAGCAATTTTGGGTATCTGCGCCAAGGGATCATGGTTTTGCCCATGATGCTCAGCACTGTAAAGCCTGCTTCAATGAATAGGTTTTGAATTTCTTGAGGGCTAAAAAATTTGACATCAAACTGTTCTTCTTGTTGTTCTGTGAGCCAATGGCTCCAGCCGGTTCGTAGGAAATGCTCCAATTCATCCAATTTGCCTTGATCTAGGAAATAGTGCATGGCACCAAATTTATTATCCACAGAGCATATTGTTTTAGCTTGTGGTTTCATCACTCTATGGATTTCTTGGATGGCTTTGCGTGGATTTCCGCAGCAAGAAATAGGATCGCCTTGAGACAGCACAAAATCGAAACTTGCATCCCCAAAGGCTTTCATATCGCAAATGTCGCACTCTACAAAGGAAATTTTTTGGAGGAGCCTTTCAGCCTCACATTTTTTTTGCGCTGTGTCCAACATTCCGCGTGAAATATCAGCCAATACTACACAGTAGCCTGTTTTGGCTATTTTGATAGCCCATAATCCTGTGCCACCACCAATATCTAAAATTTGTGAAGATAAATCTCGTGGTAAATGCTTGCGTAGGTTATCCCAAGTCGCTTTTTGATAAAGCCGCCAGTAGGCATTTTGATAGGAAGCATCATAAATTTTGCTCACACGGTTATAAAAATGGGCTACTTTATGCTTGTCTTTCATAACCAACTATTGTTGTTAGGGCTAACAGCGTTAGCCCTAACATGTTCTCCTTATTTGTTTCTTGCAAATGTCTTGCAACATCTGAATCCGTAGATGGCTTTTTTGGTGCTCGAAAAATCAAAATATCTATAGGTGGTGGTTGTAAACTGTTCCAACGTCAGCCACGAGCCACCTCGTAGTACCCGGTGGTTTTTGGTATCATACCAACTATCTGTCCATTCCCAAATATTGCCTGATAAATCATATACTTGGTAAGGACTTTGCCCATTGGTATAATGCCCAACCGGCGTTGTATCGCCAATACCAGCCTGCAAACAATTGCAATGATTCGCTGCATATTGTTCTCCCCAAGGCCATTGCCAACCTTGGATACCTTTGGCTGCGTTTTCCCATTCCATTTCTGTAGGAAGCCGTTTATGTTTCCAGCAAGCATAAGCAACCGCATCATCTGCATTGATCCAAACAACTGGATGGTTAGCTTTGCCCACAGGGTACATGTCTCCAATCCAATAACTTGGTGCTGGATAGCCTGTTTCATGAATGAATTCATGGTATTTGGCATTGGTTACGGGATAGATATCTAAGAAATATGGTTTGAGCTGATATTCCTGGCTTGTTTCAACTAATGTAAAGCTACCTCCAGGAATGAACACCATATCTTCTTCTTTTTCTAATGCTACTAATTCTTCAAAAACTTGGTGATACCATCGTGTGGATGGAAATTTTTCATAAAGTTCCCAAAATCGCAAAAGTCCTTCTTTCCTTTTGCCAGCATCCATGAGCACCCTGCCCCATTTGTAAAGAATTTCCGAAACTTCTTCTTGGGCGTGGTCCCAGGTGGTATGTTGCAAAACTTGGAAACTTTCTTCTAACCAGCTTTGTTTTTGTTGATATTCACTGTAATCTTGAATATTGGCAATGAATGTTTTCAAAGAAATTAAAAGTTCTTGAGCTTCTTTAATATTGATCGCTGATACCTCTTCTTCCATAGCAATCAATGTCTGAGAAGGCGAAGAGGGAATTGGTGTAGAAGAAGTAATATCTGGAGCATTGCCTAATGCCTGCATTGCATCTGCTGCTCGAATCATCGCATCAGAGCCAACAGAATCGCTTGGAGAGTCAAAACTTTTTGCTCCAATATTCTCCGAGCTAGCAGTTAATCCTGGCAAATCGTCTAAATTAACTAATGGTTCAGAAATGGGAGAACCTGTGTCTTGGCCTAAATCCCCAGCCTCTTTTAGCAAAAGAGGTTCGCTTGGGGCGGCATCTGTAGCTCGGCTGCTTGTAGTAGCACCTTCATGGCCTGTCTCGCTGCTATCCAAAGTTTGAGCTTCTGGCTCAGGCAGCCCATTTGCTTTTGCTGTTGAGTTATCTTTCGAAGGATTGGCTTGTAGCACTGGCTCTTGGGAAGACGGGGCTATATCTTTTTCTAAATTTGTCTTCTCTGATCCAGTAGGGTTGGTCAGGGCAACAATTTTTTTTTTGGTGCTTCTTTCTCTTGCCGACTTGCTTCTGCTCGCATTTCATCTAATTTAGATAATTTTCGTTTTGCACGGCTTGCCCAAGGGCTAGCAGGGAATACTTCGAGAATTGCATTGAGGTATTTTTTTGCGCTGTCAAAATTTCCTTGTTGCAGCAGGTCTAAGGCAAATTCATATTGTTTTTGGGCAGTATCATCTTTCCCTACTTCTTCAGTTTCCATGAACTGAGGTTGTGGTGGTAGATTGATCGGAATTTCTTCACTTGGCACTTCGCTACTTGGTTGCGGCTGAGATGTCAGAGTGGTAGGACTTCGCATGAAGAAATGGTTCCAAATGCCTTTTAATGCTGCCAACGGTCCTTTATCATAAAAAATAGAAGTAGGATCTTCGAATTCTTGTAATTTTTCTCCAT
>JAKLHB010000147.1:9438-11550 GCA_022710345.1 Planctomycetota bacterium | reverse complement strand
GGGTTTGCAAAGAAATTGTCGAAAACTCTTGATCCTGCCTCTGAAAGCGGGAAATATGTGGGCATTATTCTTGAAGAAGCAAAAAGGCTTGAAGCAGCACTTAACCAAATGACATCACAAAAAAACAATAGCTTTCTCCGCGTACCACCTCAATGCCTTCTGCAATATGAGGATGCTTTAGGCTAATGGTTGCATTGGCTTCCCGTAAAAAGCGTTGGATGTCTTTATAATTATTGAGGAAGGATGAATTGAGCGTTTTGATCACTACTCTAAGATGATCTGAAAGACGCTCGCCCATAAAAATGACACCCATACCGCCACTGGCTAGCCGGCTTTCAATTTTATATTTTTCCCCACCATGTCCATCAATGATCACGCCAGGGTGAAATTGTTTTTCTATGGCAGTTGGGATGCGGCTATTTCTTTTTGCTCTAGCTAAATGAGCTTGAATTCGAGCCGTAAACTGCTTAACATTAAATGGTTTTAGAATATAATCATCCGCTCCTTCTTGCAGTCCATGGATCACATCATCATCGCCAATCATTCCACTTAAAAAAATGATTGGGATGGAACCGCCATAAGGATCATTTCGAAGCATTTTGCAAACAGCAAATCCATTCATTCCTTGCATATGCACATCCAAAATCGCCATATCTGGTACAGTAGTGCGAAATACTTTGAGCGCACCTTCACCACTGTTTGCTTCAATCACATGATATTTCTCACGCTCTAAAATTTGGCGTAGCATGAGTCTGAAACTGGGATCATCGTCCACAATCAAAATTGTTTGCATGCTGCGCTCCTAAACTAAAATTCCATAGTCTAACACCAAATCAGCAAATTGTTTCATTGGTTTAATATATCGTTCATAACCGCGAATCACAGTAGGGTACTGTTGCAGAATATCTATGGGAGTGCGATTGCGCTCTTGAATGTCACGGCGATACCGTCGTGCTAAGATGACTTCTTCTGGCGCTTCTACGAAAATACGAAAATCAGCCATATTTAGTAGCGGCGGATGAAAGGAAAAAATGCCTTCCACCACAATAATAGCTTCGGGGACTGGCACAATGACCAGCTTTGTGCCATCTCTTTCCGAAATTTTCATATTATAATTGGGAATTTCTACTTCGCAGCCAGGTGGCAATGTGGCCAACTGTTCCAATGCTTGCGCACATGCTACTAAATCTACGGCTTCTGGGCTATCAAAGTTATAAACACCTTGCGAATCAGGGGTCATCTTTGCTTTGCCAATATAAAAGTCATCAGTACTTAAATTTTGATGATTTACAAATTTACCGACTAAGAAAGATTTTCCACCACCGCTTGGGCCACAAATAGATACCACACGTCGTCGTTTCATAGAATTCTCGCACAAAAACTCCAGCCATGAAAGGCAGAGGAAGTGCGGCTCCTTTTCTGAACTACGTATTGTAAAATACGTACAGTACATTGCTTAGCCATATCTTGGCCAAGATGTTAACGCTTTACAGCATGGTATGCTTTGGCAAAGCACGCCTTGCCGCAAAGATTATAACAATATTGTCGAAAAATTTACAAGCATAAAAAGACCTTTTCTCGCTGAAAAGCGGGAAAAGGTTTTTGCTAAAGTTTGCACGTTTCCATGAGATTTCCGTCCTTCTTATCATCGCAGTCTCGGCGTTTATTACAGCTCTGGCAACGAGATGCTTTGGATTTTAAGATCACGCCTTCTCCAATTTTGCCATCAATTTTTACAGCAATTCCACCTGGAATATGAACGTGTCGTACAAAAGTAAAATCATGGATAGATGGAAAGCCTTGCAGGTGTAACCAATCCACAAAATCCTGCTCTTTTTTTCCAGTGATGGTAAAATATGCAACACCCCTTGATGTGATATTCTGGAAAAAATGGCTTCCTAAAGAAGCATCTGCAAAGAAATCTCTGCTAATTCCAACTTCAACCATAGCAACTACATTAGAAATTTCATCCCAACTCACGGGAATACCAAGCCAAGGATCTGTGGTGCCCCAGCGGCCAATGCCAATCAAAAGATAGTTGCGTTGCTCTTCCTTGAGAATTGCGTTGATTTTAGCCACTTCGCTGGCAATCTCCCTGGTTTTGGTTTTATC
>JAKLHB010000147.1:0-9428 GCA_022710345.1 Planctomycetota bacterium | reverse complement strand
TGAAACATAGACAATATCTGTGGTATGATATAGGCCATTTCCTAATGCCTTGCTTGAATAGCATAATAAATGCTCTTTTTGGCGTTCATCTGGACTAATGGTCATATCTTCTTTATTAACAACCAAAGGCCTCACTTGCAAGATATTGAAAACAGACGGAATATGCTCGTTTTCAAACATATTCACTGCAAATTCCATTTCAATATCTTTGCCAATGGATTCCCGTAGGATCGGCAAAAGTTCAGCTAAAATTTCAGCTAAAGGGAACTTCTGGTAATATAAGATAGGCCTAAAGGTCAGCACACGAAAGCCTTGCTTACTAGACATATCATCAGAAATTCTATTATCTTCGTAATTATAAATGCTTGAGACTTTTTGAAGCACGGAAAATGCGGCTTGCGCTGTGTTCAAGCGTGCCAGAGTATCGCCTTCATTGAAAACGTGTTCGGGATTGAATTGCAAATCTAGAGCATAAAAATAATTTTGGGCATTTCTCAAGGTTTCAGGCACATTAGCAAATTGCGGAAGTATATCGGGATATTTTGGGCAAAAACGGATGGCGTTTCCACCTTCAATAACCAACCTACCTAAGCCCATAGCTACTTGAGCTGCACCATCTTGAGGTTCCATATGAGAGATAGGATAGAAATTATAAGATTGTGCCACACCTGAGAAAGTAGGATAAAAATATTGGTCATAAGCTTGGCCCACAATCTCTTGGATGACCACGGCCATTTTTTCCTCTTCAAGCTTGTAGGGAGTGGCTTCCAAATAGGCCCGGCTGCATTTAAAAAATACAGAAGCATACACAAGCTTGATCATACGCAACAGGTTTTCCAGGCGCATTTGATCGTTGCTATGGTTATTTGCCAACATGTACGTGGAGTATATACCTGCAAAAGGCAGGTATTGAGAATCTTCCAAAAGACTTGAAGAACGAATTGCGATAGGCCGCCGGCATTGCTTGATAAAATCGCTCAGAGGCTCAATAATGCCCATAGGCATGGGGGCATCTACAAACTTGCGGCATATTTCTTGATCATCGCCTAATAAATACGTGTTGCGCAAATTGTTGTGATCCAAAAACTGATCAAATTGCTCCGTTGTCAAAGCCACAGTTTTAGGAATTCGAATGTGCACTTGGGGGAATTTGCTGGCAATATCACGAGTTGCAAGTAGATAATTGATGAAGGCTATGCCACGTCCTTTGCCTCCTAATGATCCATTGCCAATTTGGATAAAGCTGCTATCCCAATCACCAGGCCGATACTTCACGACAACTCCGCTTTGCTTTTTATTTCTGTATGCAGCAATTGCATCTGCGATATAGCCCTTAAGCTCTTGAATGGTACAAAAATCTTCTACATTTTTAGGCCGAAATTCGAGGGCCAGGCCATATTCACCACGAGCAAGCAGCCACAATGAAATATGATTGCGTAATGCATGATACCGCAGTGATTCATCAGGTATTTTGAGAATCACTTCCTGGAATTCCTTGATATTGCGTGCACGGCCTACTTCTTGGCCCGTAGGAAGACGGAATACAAAATCTCCAAATCCCATGTTCCAAACAATGAAGTTTTTCAAATCATTGCGAAATGTCGGAGAATCTTTGTGTACAAAAGCCAGTCCATTGGTATTTAGCACACTCTGCTGTTGCTGATTATCAGCAATAACAATCACAGGCAAATCATGCATGGTTTTTTTGGTATCGTTTGCAAATGTATAACCACGAATATCTTGAGAATCATAGCCCCAAGCAATTTTGCAGATAATTCCCAGCAAATCTGTCTTATGCTTGCTGGTTATGGCAGTAGCTTCCTCGATACTGGCTGCCAGTAAGATTTTAGGGCGAGCACGACTACGCAAAATTTTTTGCACTTCATTCAATTCTTCTTGCATCAAGCAGTGGGTCTGCCTCATGATTTCTTGATACACTACAGGCAAAAGTTGAGAATAGGACTGGATGCTATCATCTACAACCACAATGATTTTAACAAGGCCAGTGCCGATATCCTCGATTAAATTTAAGCGGTCTTCCATGCAACGAATGATCGAGGAAAATAGCATGGCATCCCCAGCCCAGAAAAAAACCGCGTCAAAAACCTTATGTTTGGGATGCTGATTCACAGCATCAATCACCATAGGATTGGTCAAAAGAAGCACCACAGGCAGTTGCGGCTGTTTTTCTTTGATAGCTTCCCCTAACTTAAATACATCGCTATCTAAGAGGCTGTTCATGGTGATCACTAAATCAAATTTGCGTTCTTGGATGATTTGCAGTGCTTCGGTAGAAGTCGAAACCCTAGAGATTCTAGGCAAATAAACCAGTTGTAGTTCTTGAAAGTCATTGTATATCTGTTCAACCAAACGTCCATCTTGCTCTAAGATAAAAGCATCATAAACGCTTGCTACTAATAGAATTTCGCTAATCCGATGCGGCATCAATTTATGCAGGATGTCCTCGGTTTGGCGAAATTTTTGAGAAATTGTCATAAATTTTTTTGCTCCTTAAATTTACCGCCGTGTCCTTCTTCACATTAGCCACATTAAACCTACAAAGGAGCCAGGTTTACAAGTCCATGCCAATTGTACCTCAATCTTTAGGCTACGTCAATGCTTTTCAAAAAAAAATAAGGATTTTGAATTTTTGAATATGATTTTGCAAATTTTTGAATATCCCGAATTTTTTTGCCATTTTATTTTTGCTTTTTTCAATATTCTTGCCTTTTTAAAAGCAGACAACTTGTCTCAAAAAGCTATATCTCTATTTTCAATAGATAGGATGGTTATGCTTTACTTTCGTTGTTCTTGTGGACAAGGATTTCTATTGCCAGAAAATTGGGCCGGCAGAGAAACCATTTGCCCAAAATGTCAAACAAAAATCTCTGTACCTGCCCAGCAGCCTAATGCGACAGAAATATCTCAGCCTCAAGAAAATGCCAAAGCTCCAGCGCAAGCAAACGCCCAGTTGCCAGGGCCACCTTCAGCAGGCATTCAGGCTTCAAGCATCCAACCTAATTTGCCAGGATCTCAAGAAAATGCCAAAGCTCCAGCGCAAGCAAGCGTCCAGCCTCATTTGCCAGAACCTCAAGAAAATGCCAAAGCTTCGGCAGGCATCCAGGCTTCAGTTCAAGCAAGCACTCAACCTCATTTGCCAAGCACTCAAGAAAATGCCAAAGCTCCAGCAGGCATTCAGGCTTCAGTTCAAGCAAGCGTCCAGCCTCATTTGCCAGAACCTCAAGAAAATGCCAAAGCTCCAGCAGGCATTCAGGCTTCAGTTCAAGCAAGCGTCCAGCCTCATTTGCCATCAGTAGGCATCCAGGCTTCAGTTCAAGCAAGCACTCAACCTCATTTGCCAGGACCTCAAGAAAATGCCAAGGCTCCAGTGCAAGCAAGCGTCCAGCGTAGTTTGCCAGCAATTAAAGCTAAACCAAAAACAAGCGCTGTCTTGATCAAGAAAGAAACCACAGCAAAGCCTACTTCTTTTAAGGTAATTGGGCCAAAATATAAACAATCTTGGGCACAGCCTCTGCGAGAAGCATTGCGAGAAATGCGGAAAGAAATCAGTCAAGCCTTACAACCGTTCAAGCAAATGATACGTGAATTTGCAGGCAAAGTAAAAGCAATATTGGCATGGATATTTAGTCCATTGATCCGGCAAATCAAAGCTGTCATTCTCATTGTGGGATTGGCTCTTTTCAAAATTTTTCGATTTGCATTTCAAAAAATCAAAGCTAGCTTTCGCTTGGTGTTTCGCTATGTATGGCAAGGGATTCGCTTGGTTGGAAAAATACTGTGGCTGTGTTTGAAAATGATTTGGAAAATTGTGACATGGCCTTGCATTCAACTGATCCGATTGATTCGTTATTGCTATATTTGGATCCTACCGTACGGAAAATGGCTTTGGCAACAGTTGCAATGGTGCACCCAATTATTATGGCAAGGATTAAAAATTTGCTTCAAAACCCTGATTCAACCGTTCATTTGGGCAATTCAAGGCATCCGTTGGTGCGTCATTCAATTGTATAAATGCTTGTTTTGGGTTATTCGCAAAGTAGTTTTATTCTTTGTTGCCCTTGGAAAAATGCTTTGGCAAGGACTATGCTGGATTGGAAAAATACTGTGGTGGTGTTTGAAACTTGTGTGGAAAATTGTCACATGGCCCTTGATTCAACTCAGCCGTATCTTATATCGTTGCTATCGGTATATCATTGCTTTTATGCAATGGCTTTCCCAACGAATTCAAGAAGGGGCAGAATTCTGCTGGCGTTTTCTTTGTCGCGTATGCAGAATGTTCCTGAATGCCTTGTATTGGATTTTCTGGCTCATCACGTGGCCTATTGTCAAAGTTTATGAAGGAATTGTCTGGCTGTTTCTCAAGCTTTACAAAGGCTATTTGCACATC
This sequence comes from Planctomycetota bacterium, assembly GCA_022710345.1. Classification (GTDB taxonomy): domain Bacteria; phylum Planctomycetota; class Uabimicrobiia; order Uabimicrobiales; family JABWCH01; genus JAKLHB01. The sequence continues at coordinate 5,020 of JAKLHB010000147.1, read as the reverse complement.
ATTGCTTTTATACAATGGCTTTCCCAAAGAATTCAAGAAGGGGTAGAATTCTGCTGGCGTTTTCTTTGCCGCGTATGCAGAATGTTCCTGAATGCCTTGTATTGGATTTTCTGGCTCATCACGTGGCCTATTGTCAAGGTTTATCAAGGCCTTGCATGGACATTCGCCAAGGTTTACCAAGGAATTGCCTGGATATTCACCAAGGTTTATCAAGGAATTGCCTGGATATTCACCAAGGTTTATCAAGGTCTTGCCTGGATATTCGCCAAGGTTTACCAAGGAATTGCCTGGATATTCACCAAGGTTTATCAAGGTCTTGCCTGGATATTTACCAAGGTTTATCAAGGCCTTGCATGGATATTTGCCCAGCTTTATCAAGGAATTATATGGGTGTGCAGATTGCTTCTTTTGCCTTTTTTGTTCATTGCTCAATGCCTGCGTTGGATAGTAACTCGAGTGCTTCAGGTGCTAGGATTGATTTGCCAAAGACTGGCTATCATACTTTGGCTACTCTTGATTTGGCCTTTCCGGCAGATCTATCTTTTACTTGCATCTATTGGAAAAATTTTGGCAGGCTTCCTATCCTATCTTGGCAATCTTTTGCAACAGATCGGCGAAGAAGTGCTTTTAGTCATTCAGATTTTCCTATTTTTTAGCCCTACGTGGGGTGGCGCTATTGCATTTTTCGCTATAGGTGGCTTTATCGGAGCTACCTTATTAGGATTAGGAGTTGCATGGTGCTTTCTGTTTATTTGGTTTATCCGAAAAAAAAAGAAAAATGCTGCCAAAAACAAGTCAGCATCCGGTCAATTGCATCCTTAAACAACGATTAGAACCTAGATAGGGTGATGCTTGTGTCATCTATTGAGCTTCTGAAGAAAAAAAATACCTGGGCTTTCATCGGATTGAAAGCTCCAGGTAATCTCTTAATTTGATGAATTCATTTGCCATTGGTGAACGCGGCTAAAAAAGAAGTTATCGTCTGCATACAGTCTTTTGATGCGCTTTTGATTGTATACAGTGAATTTCACAGGTGCAATGATAAAAACGCCAGGAAATTCATCGCGTAGAATTTTATGCACCATTGTCAAGGATGCTACGCGGGTTCCTGGATCTTGGGTGCGTTGGAATTCTTGGAAATGCCGCAAAATAGTACGTGAGCTAAATTTTACATAATTTGCTGATCCATCTGGAGAGATAAAATCGGAGATGTCATAATCTTGGCCATAATCAAAATAAGACACCACAAAATCAAATAGCTTGTTTTGAATTCTGTATTGCCATTGTCCTAAACTACGAACACCATTCACCTCAATCTGTTGGGGTGCAATTCCCAATTGCTGGAGTTTTGCGGCTAAACCGTCTGCAATGTCTTTGAGTTCCGGGCTGAATTTGGAAAAATCTTGATAAATGATTGTCCATTGTTTCATGCCAATCACACGCTGTATCTTTGGATGTGCCAAGATGCCAGGATGATCTGTGGTTTGCATGCATTGTTTTGCTGCATGGATTTGTTGATTCGCGATGGTTTCTTTTCTAGTTTGCTCTTCTGCTTCGGAAACTTCATCATAAGCCAATTCTACAGGTGAGGAACTATCGAATGGCCCATCTAAGACTTCAGCATCTTTGTTAAAATTGTTATTCCGAATGGAAAATTTTGTCTCATTTTCCACGCCTTCATAAGCGCGTTTGAGCAAAGTAAACCAATCCATAGTGCTTATTTTACGAAGCTCTTCATCACCCAAAAGCCGGTTCATGGTCTGAGCATTGGCATTTTCATTGAATCCAATGTAATAAAAAGAGGAGGAGGGGGAGTACAAAATTTGAAATTCATTCTGCAATTCTGTGCGAAATAGGGCTGTTGCTCCAATTTCAGGTACCAAATCAACTTCTCCTGCAATGAGTTTTGGCAACCGATCGCTCAATTCTTTGATTATGATGGTTTTGGGAGCAGCTTTATCTGCTTCTTGCCAATGATAGGTAGTGGGATTGGCTTCGAGTATCATCTCTTTTCTGGCACGGTTGAGGGCTTTGAACATGTATGGCCCGCCAGTTTGGGGATCTTTGAGTCTTGGGCTTGGTAAAATGTGGAATGTGCTAAAAAAAGCGCGCACTGCCCATTCATCCATTTTAGGAAAATGCGGACCAGTGCTGCCGGAGTTCATGCGAATCAGAACAATATCTTGATCTACACCAGCGGTTTTGAGTTCAATGTTGTCTGAAAAAAAAGCGCCCAATGCTCGTTGCCTGGATGGATTGGTCCAATTGCGAAGATAATCTATCGTATAAAGAATGTCTTGATGGATGATGCGATTTTTAGGATCGTCAAATGGCTGTCGCCAAAATACTTGAGGCTTAAGCTTCAATTCGATATAAATTTTATCCTCTCCAGGAAGTTGTTGCAATTTTACATCACACAAGGATGCAGATGGAACATTGTCTCCTCGCCCCAAAAATCTGGAATACGTAGTCATGCTGGAATAAAGCAGGTTTAGAATTCGTTTTTCTTCACTGGTTTCAGCTTTATAAGTACCTGAGGGGCTAGGCGCAATAATTTGATCTTGGGCTTCCCGATATGGCAGTCTCAGTTCTGCATACAGCAATGTAGTTGCATCAGGTTTTTGCCCAAGCAAGCATTCCCCTAAAATAACACAAAAAATCATAGAAATTAAATATCGGAATAACAAGACAAAACTCCTTATTTTTTTGACAAAACATTGTTTGGATTATATAATTTTTCCATCAACGCTGTTGCCAACATACTCTATTTTTGAGGATTTTCAAAATATCATGTTTACCATACTCTGTCAATATTGTAAAAAGCCAATTGTCGTTGAAAAATATCCCAGCAACGGACAAGAGACTTGTCTCATTTGCCATCAAATCAATAAGTTAGAGCCAGAAAAAAAATATGCTCCTAAACTTGTGATGATTCAAGGGCAAGAAAAAGGCCAGGAGTTTATCCTAGAAGGTCCAACCTCTTTGGGCCGTGGAAGTTCCAATACCATTCATTTGAATGAACCTAAAGCATCTCGCAAACATGCAGTCATTGAGCATACTCATGGCCAATACATAATCCAAGATTTGCAAAGCGGAAATGGCACGTTTGTAAATGATAAACTGGTTGGCCAAATGGAACTGCAAGACAAAGATTTAGTGCAAATCGCCGATGCCGTGTTTATGTTTCGCAATCCGTATCACTATACGTCATCAGAAGTTGAGCAGCCACTACCTACCATTTCACAGCCTGACATCCCAAAACCTGCCCAGGAAGCATTGGTAACAGAAAATATATCGAATTTTCATCGCACCCAGGCAGAGGTGAAATTCAATGCACAGCATTCATTTTTGATGAGTGCAGAAGAATTGCGGAACATCACCAATTTGGAAAAAGCCAATAATAAATTGAGGATTTTGTACCAAGTCAACCATGCCATTAGCTCCATCCTCAATTTACAAGAGCTATTGGGTGTGATTTTGGATGTCGTATTTCAATATATTCCTGCAGAACGTGGGGCGATATTATTATATAATCCTGATACTAAAGAACTTAAAAGTGCTGTTACAAAAATTCGACATTCAGATGATCAGCCCAAAGACAATGCTGAGGCCATCAAAATTTCCAGAACAATTTTGGACCGGGTAGTAACCGAACGGGTATCTCTCTTAAGCACAGATACTTTGGTAGATGAACGCTTAGCAGAAGCAATGAGTATCTTTTCTCAAGGGATTCGATCTTCCATGAGTGTGCCTTTAATTTGCAAAGACGATTTTTTAGGCGTATTGCATATTGATTCTACCAGAAAATCTGAAGAATTCAACCAAGATAATTTGGAACTTTTGACCGGTATTGCTGGTCAAGCTGCCATTGCAATTGAAAATGCAAAATTGATTAAAGAGATTGAGCGCGAAGTCGAAACGCGTGGCCATTTGCAAAGATACCTCTCTCCAGAGTTAGTGGATCAAGTTGTCAATAAGCAGATCAATTTTGAGATTGGCGGTCAATTAAAAAAAGCCACGGTTTTATTTAGCGATTTGCGTGGATTTACAAAGATGACCGAAAAGATTGGTGCCGAAGCTGTTGTTGCGATCTTGAATGATTATTTCAGCCGAATGGTGGATATTATTTTTGCCACAGGCGGGACCTTGGATAAATTTATTGGCGATGCGATCATGGCTATTTGGGGATTGCCTGTCAGCCATGCAGAAGATTCTATTCGCTCTGTGAAAGCTTCTCTCTTGATGCAAGAAGAATTATTTTATTTCAATATTTTCCAAAAAAAGATGAGCCGTAGTATTTTAAAGATGGGCATCGGCATCAATGTTGGCCAAGTGGTTGTTGGCAACATGGGATCACCTAAACGCATGGAATACACTGTGATTGGGCCGCCGGTGAATCTTGCTTCCAGGGTAGAATCTCTCACAGGACGCAATCAAATTCTCTTGAGCGACAATTTATATTCAGAAGTTAAAAATTTAGTCTATGTAGTTGAGTTGCAAGCAACTAGAGTTAAAGGTATTGATCGTTTGATCCAAATCTATGATGTTATTGGAATTCATGATCATCAAGAAAATAGAGACATCCTATTTTTGCCTATTTTGGTACTAAATGCCAATCAGCCAGAACAAAAATATGAAGGATTGCTGACATTCTGTGATTTAAAATCCGCTCGATTGCATATAGAGCCTACTGCTGAAATACAACCTGATCAAGCAATCCAATTTATCATAGATATTCCAGATGTAGCACCAGAAGAACCACTGCACCTGGTTAGCCAACGTGTAGATAAACTTATCCATAACAGCGATGACTACATTGCAGTAGAAGGTAGGCTGACCAAAATCCCATCTTCTGTGCAAACCTTTTTCCATCGAGTCTTTCCAGCCCAAAATTTTGAAACCACCATCACAGGTGACATTGAAGGAATTTAGAGCAATTCCACAGACATCACGTAGCTTTGTGTGCATCATCCGAATGTAGGGGTGACCGGCCGGTCGCCCCTGCACTCGCGTATGGGAT
>JAKLHB010000146.1 GCA_022710345.1 Planctomycetota bacterium | reverse complement strand
AGATGTGATGAGCGTGACCTTTTTGCCGGCTAAAGCTAATAGCTGTGCAATTTCTACAGCCGTAGCATTGCCACCCAAAACGATAAAATTTTGACCTAATTCGTTTGTTTGCCATAATTGCTTAATATCCATCAGCATATTTTTAGGGACTGGAATATTCGCACTCCGAGGCTTTGCGCCTGTGGCCAGGATTAAAAAAGCAGACGAAATTCTCCGATGATCCACTGTGATTTCATGTTCACCAGAGATTTTAGCATTGCCAGCAATCCAATCCACGCCGTTTTTGTTCAATTGAGCTTCGATGCCTTTTTGTACCTTAGCTACAATTTGTTGCATTCGAGCTAATGCCAAAGGCCAATCGAATTTGCATGCTTCAGCATCTATCCCAACAACGCCAAACTGTCGGGCATTTTTGATTTGGGCAAAAAATTTGGCGCTTTCGAGCATGGCTTTGCTAGGCACACATCCCCAGTTGATACACATACCACCTAACAGCTCTCTTTCAACCAAAGCAGCTTTTAGCCCCACTTGGCTTGCCCTAAGAGCTGCCACATATCCAGCAGGCCCTGCTCCGATCACAATGACATCATAATCCATAGATGATCCTTTCCAAGATACTCAGTTGCTTTTTTGAAAAGAAAGCCAACTTTTGACCGAACATTTTAGTATATCAAAAAAAATTGCCAAACGCAAGCAATAAAATAAATGGAAGTCGTTATGCGCTATGCAATGATATTATGCTTTATCATATCTTGGGGCATACTTCTCGGGTGCTCTCCAATTTTCTCGCCACACATTGACCCTCAAAAAACTATATCAAACAGTGCCCAACCTCCTTCACTCATTCAGTCAATTGAAATAGGATTGATCATCCAAAATCCTACTTATGATGAAGAAATAAAAAAACTCGCCAGTTGCCTCAATGCTACATTATCCCCCAAGATCACCCTAACGCAATGCTATGAAATCGTAGCAGGTACAGAACCTTGGATGCGCATCCCATCATGTCCTGCAACTTTGCTTTTGCATATCCAGCTTCATTTCCCCGAAGTGCAAGATGCCGCAATGTCAGATACGTATTGGATCCACGCACAAGCAGACTGCATCTTGCAGGATGCCTTGAGCAGCACGATATTTTGGCAACAAAGCTTATCCACCAGCCAGGGGATCATCCATTGGCCAGGCAGAGATATAGCACGTCAGAAAGCAGTTGAACTGCTATGCCCTTTAATCGCTAACGAAATTCAAAGTTGCATCCCTCAAAGTGATTTGCCACAACGAATTCGCGTTTTATTCTTTTTAGATGACCCAGAGGAACTTCGCTTGCTCCAAATGGAATGCCAAAGACTTGAAAAAAAAGGTCATTTTAAGATATTAGGGCCGATTCTTACCAATGCTCATGCCATGAGCATACTCCTGCAAAGTCAGCATTCTATGCTTACCTGGAAAAATCTCTGGGAAAGTGTTTGCCAAAGTTTAGGCATCTTGGCCCAAATTCGCTCTGGCCCTCAATGGCTCATCGTAGAATCCAGATAAATTTTCAGCAGAACAATGCCAAAAATGATGATGGAGCAATGCATAACATCATGCATTGCATTTTATTATGCGTGCGACCATAACAGCCGCCGCAAGCAAAGTTTTTTGCCGCGAAGCGGGTTGGGAATGAAGCCTGGGGTTTTTAACCGGTTTTTAACCCCAGGTTTTGCCGCAAAGCGGCTTGGGAATAAAGCCTGGGGTTTTTAACCCCAGGTTTTGCCGCAAAGCGGCTTGGGAATAAAGCCTGGGGTTTTTAACCCCAGGTTTTGCCGCGAAGCGGCTTGGGAATAAAACCTGGGGTTTTTAACCGTTTTTAACCCCAGGTTTTGCCGCGAAGCGGCTTGGGAATAAAATCTGGGGTTTTTAACCCTAGGTTTTGCCGCAAAGCGGCTTGGGAATAAAGCCTGGGGTTTTTAACCGGTTTTTAACCCCAGGTTTTGCCGCGAAGCGGCTTGGGAATAAAGCCTGGGGTTTTTAACCCCAGGTTTTGTAAGCTCTTATGTGTCCTGACGGGACACAGGAACCCCTGGCATGCTATCAGAGAACAGGCACTACAAAATTTTAATGGTTTTATTTGATTTAACGTTCGTATTTACTTATTCTTGAGACAATTTCTGCCAAGTTTTTGGGCCAACTACGCCATCCACTGTTAGGCCATTGGCTTCCTGGAATTTTTTGATGGCGGCTTGAGTCTGTGGACCCAGCTTACCATCTATCTTGCCTGTGTAATAACCCTTTTTCTGAAGCAACAATTGAATATTGGTGGTAGTTTTCTCTAATTTGCCAGATGTTGGGAGAGTAGCAGCAGCGGGTTGTAAATCGAGCAAGCTTACAATTTCTTGCCACATAATCTTACGCTTAGGAGAGGCCAAAACAGAAATCACAAGCAATTTTCCATTGATTTCCACAAACCCAGCAAAAGTATTGAGTGAGCTTTTGGTATAACCTGTCTTGCCCAAGATGAGCCACTTGGGATTTTTCAAAAGCTCATTGTGGGTTTTGAGTGTGATGGTGCGGCCTGGCATTTGGATGGTTGCTTTGGGCATAGCAAGCATCTCCCGAATCACAGGGAAAGTGCTAGCCGTGTAAGCAATGAGAGCAAGATCATAAGCACAGCTATATTGCTTAGAGGGCGGATTGCTGGGTAATCCGTTGGGATTGACAAAAAAGCTGTTCTGACATCCAATTTGCGTTGCTTTTTGATTCATCAATTCTGCAAATTTTTCAACAGAACCAGCCACACCTTCTGCCAAGACAATCGCCGCATCATTGGCAGACTGCACCAAGATCGCCAAAAGCAAATCGCGGCAGCTCAATTGATCGCCTTCTTTGAGAGAAAGATGGGTTGCTTCCACCAAAGTCGCTTGTTTTGATACAGTGAGCATCCGATCCAAAGGCATCTTACTATCTAAAACCACAATCGCTGTGAGCAGCTTGATGGTGCTTGCAGGCGGCATTTTTTCAAGATGGCTTTTGGACTTTAGCATGGTCTGTGAGGTAGCATCTATCACACAATATGCCTGACAACCCAAGGATGGTTCAGCAGCCATGCAACTCAAAAAAATCAAACCTAGGCTGCTCATGATTAATAAATTTTTCAAGCTCATAAAATCCTTTATATCCTTCCGTTATTTTATTTTTTCTAATTTTATTATTTAGAAAATTTTTGAAAATTTTGAAGTTCTTGTTGAATATTTTTCCACGCAGCCCAGGCATACGCAGCAATTTGAGCAGGGTCTTGCTGTTCAAGCGCGCGAGGAGATTTAATTTGGGCACTCATGCACCAAACCTTGTCAAAATACACAGCGTGGCCTTGCATCTGCTGGTCAAGATTGCCAAACACTGGGTTGGACAAACTCAGCTCAGCAAGAGATTTTTTCCACAGCGCATCTTGAATATCTATGCCCGGTTCTTGCCCTGCTAAAATCTTACATCTAGCACCAACGTATGACAATGCATTGGCTAGGCAATTCTCTGGGCTATCTAAATTTCCTGCCCCAGGCATTTTCCACCATTGAGGCTGGCCATCCTCTGCGTACAGAGGCAAAAGCCATTGGAGTATAGATTGCGCTTGCTCAACAACAGCCTGCGCTTGCTCAACAACAGCCTGCGTATGATCCTCAGCAGGAATGCTCACTGTTACAGAGGCCGGGATTGTGTTGGTTTCATGGTAATAAACACGCAGTGTGGCTAAAACCAAGCCTACGCCAACTCCGGCAATCCAAAACACTGGTTTGATTTGCATAGACAATTTTATCCTGAAACAATCTTACAAAATTTTTCGCTTTATGATGCTTTTGTCTCGGCTCAGCCCATTTTTTTTCTATTTTTTTGAAAGGAGTAAAACATGAATTTAAAAGAAAAACTTCAAGCAATTGATATTAAAGGCCAGAGGAGGTTCGGCCTCGCATGGAGGGCTCTCCCTATCCTCAACTTTTTGCTAGTCTAGAAGACATTAAAATTTAAGTAGTTTACCAGACGTTTCCGTAACTAGCCGGAAACAAGCTAATATGAGAATAAGATAAAATTTCGAAATGCAAGTGTTTTATGTTGAATAAAATAGGAGAATTCCGTACCATACCATAAACAATTTTTTTTTCTTTCAGAAAGGTATGGCAATGATTGGAATTCCCTAATGCATCCTTATCACGCCATAGTTTAGCAAATACAGCAGCCGCTTGTACATCATAAGGCAAAATCTCAAAACTGCTTGTTAACAAAGCAAGAGTCTTGGCATGATCGCTAACATCAAGGCCAGTCAAAAATTCACCCAACACAATTGATGGAATCATAATCCAGATTCCATGTTGCTTACAATAAGAAAAAAATGCTTTTGTCATTGGAATCATATCTCGCTGGCTCTCTTCTGCATATCCACGAATTCCCTTTCTCCTTGCTTTGCATAGCTTGTACAGTAAATCTTCTACTTGCAATATATTCGCCTTCTGAGGTAATTTCAACGCTATAGCTACCAATCTCATTCAAAGGTATCTGGCGAAAAGTAAAAACAATATCCACAACATCTAATGGATTTTCTATTGAAACTTGTCCACGGACTTCCATAATTTTTTTTTGGGTATCATCTTTTTTAATGCTAATTGCTAAGTTAGCCTTTTGTGCATCTGTGATAGAACAAACTACACAAAATTGCGGATGATTTGTTGGTATGGTAGGAACTATGATGCTATTAAAAGAATTCAGAAAACTCTTCTTATGCGTTCTAACATCTTCGATAACATCATCGCAAAGAATTAGTGCTAGGCAAACAATTGGAGCTTTTTTCATTTTATCATCCTTCCTTAGTGAATTAGGAGGAACCCACTGCGCCCATCTACGCAAAAATCGTGCTATTGCATGAGCAATAACACGATTTTCAGTTTTAGCGTCCCCAGCAGGATTCGAACCTGCGGCCCTCAGATTAGAAGTCTGATGCTCTATCCAACTGAGCTATGGGGACAGATTTGGGTGCGAGATGTACGCACAAGTCGTGCGCCTGATAGGATTTGAACCTACGGCCTTCGGTTTAGGAAACCGACGCTCTGATCCACCTGAGCTACAGGCGCAACTGGGGGTATCATACCAAAATTGGGGAAAATGTCAAGCAAATTTATAAATTTTTTTTGGCTTTTAGCAAAAAAGCCTAGGAATTCCTAGGCTTTTTGGGGAATAAAAAATAACTAAAGAATTAGTGTAGCATTCTTGCATCTTTATTCAGGCAATTGCTTTCCAATATCAATGATATTGCCGCCTTTAGGATGTTCTTTGTGCTCAAATTCAGGCATGACGCGTTTGGTATGAGCAAAGGAAACATTATCATCATAAATATATTTACCAAAATCTGAGAATTGTATCTTAATATCTCGCGAGGATGTGTTGATTACCACATTGTATGAAAGGTATTGTTTATTTTCGTAAGCTTTTTCGATAATTGCTGCGCAAATTTCTTTAATGCTATTGATGATATCTTGACTATCTGCTGCAGCAAATCCAATACGATTGAGCAAAACACCAATAAATTCACATAGCCCTTCTGTACATTCGTCTGTACAGGCTAATTTGAATTGTAAAGGTGGAGTTTTTTTACGTTCTGCAAAACTAATAGAAGCATTTTCAAATAATTTAAAGAACGTGCCACATCTTGGGCATTTGTAGCTACCTGGTTTGGGGATTGCGAGTTTCACTTTGCACATAGCACAAACAACAGAGAATGATCCATCAGATTGGCGAACAGCGGTTGTAGTTGTTTCTCCTGCTGGTGGTGCTTTTGGTGGTTCTGGTGGCTTAGATGGCTCTGTTGGCGGAGGCGGCTGAGTTCTTGGAGCTTGTGGTGGCCTTGGTTCTGGCTTGCTTACAGAAGAAGGCTTTGTTGGCTCTGGCTTGCCAGTTGGCTTTGGCCCTTTGGCTAAATATGCTAACGCTTCATCTTCATTTGAAAAAATTTTGAAAAATGCGTTTAATCCCAACATATCAAACACAACTTTGACTTTGGGATGAATTTTGATCAAAGCAATACCGCCGCCCTTAGTTTCCAGGGCATCTGCAACGTTGACTAAAGTTCCAAGACCAGTGCTGTTTACATATTTGATGCCTTCCATGTCCAAGACAAATCGAGTGTAATTATTGCCTTGGAGTTGGTCCAATTTTTCTTGGAAAAGTACTACGGTTTTGGCATCAATAGCACCACTGATTTTCACCAATGCTGCAGTTTCCATCTGGGGAATATTTTCTACTGTAAAATTCAAATCCGCCACAACTAGACCTCCTGCAATTCATAGATGGTTAGTATTTTAAAAAATTCTTTAACACATAAGTTGATGTGTAGCCCTATATTCCGTCGGCCTGAACGTTCGGAATATTTTAAATTTTAGTGTTATTTTGAAGCGGCAGAAGTTCCCAAACTTGGGCAAAATAGCCGCTAGTTTTAGAGTATAGCATAGCAAGCAAGAAGCGTCAAGAGCAAAAGCAACAAGAAACCAAGAAGCAATCTATTTTTCAGAAGGATCCAATGTAAGTTCTAGAAAAATTTCTTCTAACTTTTGTTTTCCATTGAGCTTATTGCGAAGTTCGTCCAAGGTACCTAATGCAATCAACTCTCCTAAGTGAATGATGCCAATTCTGGTTGCAGTTTCTTCAGCAACTTCGAGGCTATGGGTTGACATGAACACTGCGACTTTTTTTTGGCTCAATTCTTTGATAAGATTTTTTACAATCCGGGCACTTTTAGGATCAAGACCGACCATAGGTTCGTCTAAAATAAGAACTTCAGGATTATGCAACAGTGCAGTAGCAAATACCAGGCGTTGCTTCATACCATGTGAATAACTTTCACATAGGAGATCAACATATTCATGCAGCTCAAGCAATGAGATCAATTCTTGGGTTTTACTTTGAATTTCTGTCGAAGATAGGCCATACATTTGGCCTACAAACTCTAGCATCTCACGTCCTGTAAGCTTTTCATATAAAAAAGGTTGATCTGGCACATAAGCCAGCTTTTGTTTAGCCTGGAGTGGTTGTTGAGCCATACTAAAGTTGCCAATTTGGATTGTTCCAGCAGTGGGTTGCAAAAGCCCCACGAGCATTTTAATAGTGGTGGTTTTGCCTGCGCCATTAGGGCCTAAAAAGGCGAAAACTTCACCGTATTCAATATTTAATGTTAAATTTTGCACTGCCATCTTAGAGCCAAACTGCTTGTAAATATTTTGTAATTGCAACGCAAAATTGGTGATAGGCATTTCAATTTCTCCACTCGTTATTTTTCAGACTTGAAAAATTTTTTCTTTAAAAAAATAATATCTTTTTGAAGTTCATAGCGAAGCGAAAGCTCTGGGATACCTTCGCAAATTTTTGCCAATCTTTCTATATCAGAAAATGTCAAAATTCCCAAGTAACGACGCAAGAAATACCTCCACTCACCAAAAGCATGGCTCCTGATCCATGGTTCCGTATGCCCCAAACCTTGTAGGCAATATTCTAGGTATGCTTCTTTTCTTTGAGAAAGATCAGCAATAGATTCGATAGCACCTAATTGTTCCAAAATCATAATCTTATGTTTGGAATCTTTTTCTCGAAGTGAAAAATGGCCAATGATTTGGAATGCATTTTGAGAAGAAAGTGCTTTTGCAAAAACAACCCATTGTTCTTGAGGAGTATAACTATATTCTGTCCAACTACATAGATAAATTGTTTTGCCTAAAGCAATTTTCCCCTGATAAATTTTTTGGACATGAAAATGGAAAACACAGCCGCCGCCCCTAGGCAGGTGTTGAACCAAAAGTGAAGTCCCTTGAATCACCAAGCTGCATTCGGACAAAGTTTCTCGCCCAAATTTTGTGATATATTCTGATCCCCACGCACAACATCCCCATAAAACAATCCAACATGCAAAACAAATCTTGGTCATTTCATCCCTCTCTATCCTTGATTGCAAGTGTAGCAAGGAGTATTGATTACCAAAGCACTTGATTGATAAGCAAACTAGGATACTACTTCCAATTCTAAGGGGGTGGCTTCGGCACTCAATAATTCTGGCTCATTTTCATTTTTGCTTAAGATTACCTTAGCACTCAATTGCCATCGAATGCAAATGAATTTGTCATTTCTGGAAGCTTCTTTATGCACGGGAATGCGCATAGAAAATGTATGACGATTCTCTCCATCTTTTTCCATAGCTTTTTCAACATTATAGCGATAAAAATATCGAGATCTTGAGGTCACTCGATCCATTGGCGCGCGTTTATCAGTACGTTCATTGATTAATTCGAAAAAAACAAAACGAAAATGCATTCCGTCTGTGGGTCGTATGTGAACAGTGATCAGCGAAACTTTGCCGATCCCTGGCTTTTCTTGTGGAAGTAATACTTCAACATGGACATCTTTGGTTGTTTTTGCTTTTGGATGACCAAACATTTGTATCACCTCATCTTTTTGGCAAAAAAGGTTATAGAAACTTACAGTACTTACATTCTTTCAATAAAGTTAAGTATTAGTTATGCAGACTGATGCTTATTCATTGCTGCACCAACGGGCAGTTACCTGCCAGTCCGCCGAAGCGGTTGGGCTCCCTGAGCTTGCTATGAGATTAAGATAGTGGCCCTCCAATTGGGAGTCATCAGAAGCTATCATATCTCGCCACGTCCCTGGTCAACTAGCAGCTAGGGTGTACAATTTTCTTGCTATTTGATCATACAAAATAGTTTATGTTTTTTTAGAAAATTTGTCAAAAAAATTTTTGAATTTTAGCAAGATTTTTTTGCAAACCAACAAAAATTTTTTGTTCTTCTTTCTGGAATTTTTGTAACACTGCGAAAATTTGTAACAATTTCAAAAATAAATTTGTCCTAAAATATATATTTTTATACTTATAATTAGCTTTTATTCCTTATAAATATTGATTTTACAAAAATGATTTAATCATGAATTAAATCGTTTGGCATTATATTTGCTAAACCAAAAAAATACGCATAAATATTTTTATTTGTAAAGGAGTTTTAATATGAGGCACCTCGTGATCTTACTCATGCTCGCAATTTTTGTAAGCATGGCGATCTCTGAAGAAAAAATTAGCCTTGAACTGCAGAAGAAAATGGAGCAAGTCCAAGCACAGGAAAAGATTCCTGTTGTAGTTTTGTTCGAAGGAATGCCTACTTTTGCTGAAGTGGCACAAGAATATCGTTTTTTAGGCGACCAAGACATCATTCGGGATCAAGTAATCCGTGTGATGAAAGATAATGCGGAAAGCATTCATTATTGGCTTAGGGAAATGTGCAACAGCCGTGCATTTGCTGAAAACGTAGCAGATTTTCGTTCTATTTGGCTTGTGAATGCTGTTTCCTTAAAAGCTACACCAGATGTAATTCGCGAAATTGCTGTTCAACCCAATGTAGAAAAGATTCAATTGAATGAACCAATTCCCATGCTAGTTGAAGCTCGAGAAATTGATTGGGGCGTTTTACGAATTGGTGCCCCAGATGTATGGCAATTCCATGCAGGGAAAGATGTCACAGTCGCTGTCATTGATACTGGTGTTAATGAACATAAAGACCTAGAAGGTCGTGTCGTAGATGGTACAAATTACATTGACAAAACAAAACCTCCACGCGATGACCATTATCACGGAACGCATTGCGCAGGAACAGTAGCTGGTAATGGGACCAACGGTTCTCAAACTGGTGTTGCTCCCAAAGCTACCATTATGGCAATCAAGGTACTAGGCGCGAATGGTAGCGGAGATTGGCCCAATCTATGGGCCGCTATCGAAGAAACTATTGATAATCCTGTGTCAAAAGTCAGGGTCATCAGTATGAGCTTAGGTGGAAAAGCAGATGCCACCACACGCGATCGCTTACGCCTTGCTTGCACCAACGCAATAGCAGCCGGAATTATTCCTGTGATCGCAGCAGGCAACTCTGGCCCAAGTAGCAAAACAGTCGGCTCTCCTGGTGATGTTCCAGAAGTGATCACTGTAGGAGCTACTGGAGACAAGGATAACACCATTGCCTCTTTTAGCAGCCGCGGACCTGCCACTTGGAAAGATCCAGCAACAGGCAAAGATGTAGATTTTATTAAGCCTGATGTGAGCGCACCTGGTGTGAACATCAAATCTTGCGACAAAGACAAAGTTGCCTATCGCTATTTGTCTGGTACATCTATGGCAACCCCACATGTAGCTGGTGTTGTAGCTTTAATGGTTGATGCGAACAAGGAAATCACTCCAGTAGCAGCTAAAACCGCCTTAGAAAAGACAGCAAAAGATTTAGGCTCTGCAGGAAAAGACAATGTCTATGGTGCTGGATTAGTCCAAGCCCCTGCTGCTGTAAATGCCAGTCTTTCCTTAACTCAACTAGATCGTAGTGATCGTTGGGAAATGGTGGTAAAAGAACTATCCTTCGAAACTGTGGTAGATGCCAACGGAAATATTGACATCTCTGAATCGATTGATAATGATTTAATGCCTGCCACAGTCACCATTTGGGCTGATATTCCACAACCAGAGGCAAGAAAAGGCATCTATAACGTCAAATATAGCCTTCAAGGCCCCAATGGACTTACAGAAGCGCAAGTAGCCATCAATTTTGATAATATCCCCACAGACCCTAACAAATATGATCCAAAATATGGTTTCAATTGTGGAAACTTTGCTTTAGTCAAAGGCAAATATACGGGCCGTGTTGTTAGTGTTGAACCCAATGCTAAAATACAAAATATGAAAATTACCCTTGCTGGCAAAGCTACTTGGCCAGCACGCAAATAGTACATCCCAATCGTAAATCTTCCATACCCAAGGGAAAGCAAGACGCTTTCCCTTTTTTTTTGAAAAAAATTTTTATTTTTTTGCTTGCATCCGAACAGCTTTTTGTGTTTAATCATAGCAGGTTTTTTTTGTGGTTACTTGAAGAAAGTAGATTTTGGTAACTCCTTTCTTTTAAGAGAGGTATAATTATGCGTTATTACACTATGCTGCTACTCGTGTTCGTTGGTGCAAGTTTTGCTTTTGCTCAATGCTGCCCAGTTTTGGAAAAGCTCATCATTGATAGCGAAAAAGCCACTTGGGAAGTCTATAAAACCCAGGATGTGGAAAAACTCGACAGCCTCTTGACAGAAAATGCGTATGAAGTGGATGAAGCTGGGACCATCCTTGAAAAAGCGGATTTGCTCAAAGAATTGCCAGAATTTGTCATCAAAGACTATTCTATGTCTGACATGAAGGTCATTCCTTTGACCAAAGAAGTCGCTGTCATTCGCTACAAAATTACACTTGCCTTCCCAACTTATGTTGGCCAACCTATGGTGGTCTCTTCTGTATGGGTACGCTGCGAAGATAAAGGCTGGAAAAATGCAGTATATCATGCAACTTATATACATACAAAAGTAACTGCGGTAGAAACTCCAGTAGAAAAACCAGCAGTTCCGGTCCAGCAACCATAATGCACAAGTAGTGCTGTGTAATGGTGTGCAAAGCACACAAAACAATAGAAGCCTGGTCTCTTAAGCTCAGTAAGATTCCAGGCTTTTTTTGTTGACAGTAATCAGAGGTTTCTGTAGTAACACAGAAAGCAAGTTTTACAATCCTTGCAATAAAAATGCATAATGCAAGTGCTTT
>JAKLHB010000145.1 GCA_022710345.1 Planctomycetota bacterium | reverse complement strand
ATGCTGTGTTCCATTCCTGCGCCGGATTCTACAAAAATGCCCAAAAAGAATTGATGAAGCACAATATTTTTGTGGCCGAGTGCGAACAAAAAGCGGCATAGGCGACGAGCCAGCCGCAGCCGGTCGCTCTACGACTTTTTTTCTTGTTTTCAATTTTACCATTTTCCAAGGAGTTGTTATGAAATTATCCATTGCTATTCTCCTTAGTTTAGCTTGTGTTTTCACGTATGCACAAGTTCCGGTTGAACCAGCTCAAGGATTAAGCAAAGCCACCAAAGAAGCTGCGATGAAAGCTATTGACAAAGGAGTTCGATATTTAAGAAGCCAATTGAACGAAGATGGTCATTTAGGCGACCCTGGCATCACTGCATTGGCACTCACAGCTTTTTTCAAAAGCCCTCGAAAATATGGCCCTCAAGATGGCCCTTGGGTACGCAAAGGCATTGAATATCTAGTAAAATGCCAAAAGCCAGATGGCAGTATCTGCCGTGATCAACTAGCCGGCTATATTACGAGTGTCGCAATTCTTGCCTTAACAGCCAATCCTGAAGTAGCTAAGCAACATGCAGAAGTCATTGAAAAAGCCAGGCAATTTTTGGTCAAGCTTCAATGCGATGAAGGCGAAGGATACACACCCCAAGAGGATATCTTTTATGGGGGATTTGGATATGGTGGAAGCGAACGCCCTGACCTTTCCAATACACAATTTGCCCTAGAAGCCTTGCGTGCTGCTGGGTTGCCGCCAGATGATCCTGCATTTCAAAAAGCCATTGTATTTTTACAACATTGCCAAAATCGAAGCGAATCCAATGAGCTAGAATGGGCAGGCAATGATGGAGGCTTTGTGTATTATCCTGGTAATAGCGCTGCTGGAACAACGACATTAGCCGATGGCAAAACTGGCCATCGTTCTTATGGCAGCATGACATACGCTGGCATCAAAAGCTATATCTATGCAAATTTGAAACCAGATGATCCTAGGGTACAGGCGGCGTTTGCATGGATTCAGCAAAATTATGACTTATCCCAAAATCCGGGCATTGGAATCCAAGGTTTATTTTATTATTATCATACTTTTGCTAAAACCATGCAGTTGATGAACATATCAGTTTTTATAGATGATAAAAAAGTAGCACACAATTGGCGTGAGGACCTTGCACAAATTTTGATTCAACGTCAGAATAGCGATGGCTCATGGAGAAATGAACATCCAAGATGGTGGGAGACAGAACCCCGCCTAGTCACTTCGTATGCTGTCTTGTGTTTATGTTTATGCATTGAATAAAAAGGAGGCTGCACGTTTCTAAACGTGCGGAATTTTATGAAAGCTTGCATGATTTTCTCGATTACGTTGATTTTGCTTAGTTTTCAAGTAAGTGCACAACCAGTTGTGCAACAACCAGCCATTGGTACATTAGAAGTGGTTGCGGAACTCCAATATAATCCTGGAAATATCACAGTCAGTGCAGATAACCGAATTTTCATCAGCATGCACCAATTTCGTCCTTGTCCCATGCGTCTTGCTGAGATTGTGCCTGGAAAAGGACTGATTCCTTGGCCAAACACCGCATGGAATGCAGAACCCGGTTCAGGCCCGGATGTCTTGAATGCTGTGCTTGGAGTTCAAATTGACAGCAAAAATAGACTGTGGGCATTGGACAATGGACAAGGCCTTCCACCTAAATTATTGGCCTTTGATGTAGCCACAGGCAATCTTGTATATCGCCATGATTTCCCAAAAGATGTTGCAGAACCTGGGACATTCTTGAATGACCTTGCTGTGGATGGTGAACGCGGTTTTGTCTATATTGCGGACATCGGAGGAGTTTGCTCCCCAGCATTGGTAGTTGTGGACATTAACCAAAATATATCTTGGCGAATCCAAGGCCATAGTTCTTTGGCCCCCGAAGATGTTGACATGGTCATAGAAGGTAAAGTGATGTATTTGCCTGATCTACAAGGAAAACCTCATGTCGCACGTGTTGCCATCAATCCAATCACACTTTCTGCTGACAACGAAACCCTTTACTATGGCAGCATGACTGGCTTACATTGGTGGAAACTGCCTACTTCCTTAATACGTGAGCGTGTTGAATTATCCAAACTTTTTGCCGCAATCCAATTGGAAGGACCAAAACCTGTTTCTGATGGTGCTTCCACAGACCGCGAAGGCAATCACTACTTTGCTAGCGTAGGCCACAATGCGATTGATATGCTTACCAAAGACGGCCAATTGATCACACTTGTGTCTGACCCTAAGATTTGCTGGCCAGATGCCCTCAGTTTTGGTGGAGACAATTGGCTTTACATCGTAGCCAACCAACTCCACCGTGCCCCTGCCTTTAACGGCGTAGAAGGTGCCCAACTTCCTTATTTGATTTTGCGTGTTTGGACAGGCAAAGTTGGAGTTCCTGGAAGATAGCCAAACCTTGATCACTTCAGCCAATTGCAGCAAGTGCTATCGGCTACTTTCTAGCCCGCCAAGCAACATAGCAATGAACTCAAATTGTCTTTGCATGGTTTTTTGGGCGCTGCTGCATTGGCACAAGCTGGTTTTGTTTAGAGACTAGAAAATTGACAATTTATGAGCATGTCGAATTTGATCAAATCCATCCAAGACATCATGCGCCAGGATTCGGGTGTAGATGGTGATGCCCAAAGGATTTCGCAACTGGCCTGGATGATTTTCCTCAAGATTTTTGATGA
This sequence comes from Planctomycetota bacterium, assembly GCA_022710345.1. Classification (GTDB taxonomy): domain Bacteria; phylum Planctomycetota; class Uabimicrobiia; order Uabimicrobiales; family JABWCH01; genus JAKLHB01. The sequence goes on along the minus strand of JAKLHB010000145.1, from coordinate 8,938 downwards.
TCGGGAGCAAGAAGAGGAAGCCATCAAAGAAAATCACCGTTCGCCCATCCCTGATAACCTCAAGTGGCGCAACTGGGCGGCAAATGATGAAGGGATGACCGGCGATGAACTGCTCAATTTTATTCAAAATGAGCTTTTTAAGACACTCAAGAACCTTACTTTGACCCCCGAAGACGACGTACGCGGGCAGATCGTACGCGACATTTTTGCCGATGCTTACAATTATATGAAATCAGGCACACTCATTCGTCAGGTCATTAACAAGATCAACCAGATTGATTTTACAAAGCAGGAAGATTGTCACATTTTCAACGAGATTTACGAGCAAATCCTGCGTGGTCTCCAGAGTGCCGGCAATGCAGGAGAATACTATACTCCCCGTGCTGTCACCCAGTTCATCGTGGATATGATTGCGCCTAAACTTGGCGAAACCATACTTGACCCGGCCTGTGGCACCGGCGGATTTCTCATTTGCGCTCTGGAACATCTGCGTCGCCAAGCCAAAAACGTAAGCGATCAGGTAACGTTGCAACATTCGATCCTAGGCATTGAGAAAAAACCTTTGCCGTATATGCTCTGCGTGACCAACTTGATCTTGCATGGCATTGAAACTCGCCAGATACTGCGTGAAAACTCGTTATCCAGGCCGCTCATTTCCTACGAAAAGAAAGATCGGGTGGACATCATCGTTACCAATCCTCCATTTGGCGGTATGGAGAAGGATGGCATCGAGCAAAATTTTCCTGCCAAATACCGCACCAAGGAAACGGCAGACTTGTTCCTGGTGCTCCTCATGCAGAGGCTCAAAGAGGGTGGGCGCTGCGGCATCGTACTTCCCGACGGTACACTGTTTGGCGAAGGCGTAAAGACCCGCATCAAGGAAGATTTGCTTTCCAACTGCAATCTTCACACCATCGTTCGTCTTCCCAATGGCGTGTTTGCGCCCTATACTGGCATCCGCACGAATCTTCTCTTTTTCACCAAAGGCGAGCCGACCAAGGAAATTTGGTATTTCGAGCACCCGTATCCCCCTGGTTACAAATCCTACTCTAAAACCCAACCCATTCGCATCAAGGAGTTTGATCTGGAAAAAGCCTGGTGGGAAAATCGCGTGGAAAACGAGTATGCATGGAAGGTGTCGGCAGAAGTGATCCGCGAACGCGGCTACAACCTAGATTGTAAGAACCCACACGAAGCAGCCGTTACCGCCATCAACCCAGATGAGTTACTGGCCAGTTACCAAAAGCTTTTGCAGGAGATCGCCGAAAAGCGAGAAAAACTGCGGCAGGCGTTAGAAATATGCCTAAAAGGTGGACAAAAGTAATTGCTTTTGGAGTAAGATTGAAAATTGTGCAGATAGTGCATGCATACTGCGCTTCTCAATTGAATTCAATATAAAAATTGATATACTGTAGGTGCCCAAGATTGTTTTACGCATCTTGGCTATTGTATTGAATCTGTTTGAGAAGCGCGGTAATTCAAGCTGTGCACATTGTTTGCACAATGCAATATCTGGACATGCGGACGATTGGGCTGTTGCTATCACTGGCTGATGCCAAGGAGTTTCGATGAACCTGAATTTGCTGCTTCAACATTTCGATGAGCTGATCGTGTCTCGCTCGCAGGTAAAAGAGCTGCGACAGGCCATTTTGCAACTGGCTGTGCAAGGGAAACTCGTGCCGCAAGACTACAAGGACGAACCGGCAGCGGAATTGCTTCAGAAAATCGCGGCGGAGAAGAAAAAACTCATCGCCGCAGGAAAGATCAAACGTGAGAAGCCCCTGCCGCCTATCCGCAAGGAGGAGAGGCCGTATGAATTGCCTGAAGGATGGGAATGGGTGAGGCTGGGAGAAATAGTTGATTATGGTGGAACTGGAAAACATTTTGAAGCCGGTAGTATTCCAGCAGGCTCTTGGATTCTTGATTTAAAGGATATTGAAAAGGATACTTCTCAAATTGTTCAAAGATTCACTTCAACAGAGCGAAATTCACAAAGTACAAAGATTCCCTTTTGCAAAGACGACGTGCTATATGGAAGACTCCGGCCTTATTTGAACAAGATAGTCGTAGCGGATAGTGACGGATTTTGCACAACAGAAATAGTTCCACTGCACGCTTACCAAAGCGTATCTTCTCGGTATCTCATGTATGCTATGAAAAGCCCATATTTTCAATCTTATGTCAATGCTAGAACATACGGTACAAAAATGCCTCGTTTAGGAACTATGGATGGTCAAAATGCTTTGATTGCTCTCCCTCCCCTCGCTGAGCAGCACCGCATTGTTGCCAAAGTGGATGCGCTCATGCAATTGTGTGATGCGCTGGAGCAAAAACTACAGGAGCAAGAAAGCGTACAGCCCGACCTTGCTCTGGCCGTATTCCATGAAATGGAGAAAGCTGTGGGTCGTCAGGCATTGTCTCATGCCTGGGAGAGGGTGAGCGACCACTTCGGTCTGTTACTTGCCACGCCACAAAACGTAAAAAAATTGGGCCAGACAATCTTGGAACTCGCCGTCCGCGGCAAACTCGTGCCGCAAGACCCGCAGGACGAACCCGCATCAGTATTGCTCCAGAAAATCGTAGAGAAGAAGAAAAAATTCATCGCCGCAGGAAAGATCAAACGCAAGAAGCCCTTGCCACCCATCCAAGAGGAGGATAGGCCGTATGAATTACCAAAAGGATGGGTGTGGGTGAGGTTGGGTGAGATTGGCTTTGTCAATCCAAAGCAAAATGTGGATGATGAAGCTGAAGTTTCATTTGTACCTATGAAATTGATACCTATATGTTGGGGGCAGCAGTGTACTTCAAAAATTACTGTATGGCGAGAAGTAAAGACAGGATCTACACATTTTGCAGAAGGTGATGTTGTCTTAGCCAAAATAACACCATGCTTTGAAAATGGTAAATCCGCTGTCATGAGAGGCCTCAAAAATGGAATAGGTGCTGGGACTACGGAACTGCATGTTTTCCACCCTTATCAAGAATTAGTCCTCAGCGAATATGTTCTTGTTTACCTGAAAACCGCTAGATTTCTTCAGGAAGGCGCTTTAAAAATGACAGGGTCAGTCGGCCAACAGAGAGTTCCAAAAAGTTATTTTGCAGAAAATCCTTTCCCTCTCCCACCTCTCGCCGAACAACATCGCATCGTTGCCCAAGTAGATACACTGATGCAACTGTGCGACGAACTGGAGGCCCAACTTCGTCAAGCCAGAGAGCATAACCAAACGCTGGTGCAAGCGATTTTGTAGGGGCTGACGGTTGCGGCAAAAAAATCTAAAATGAGATTAGCAAAAGAAAGGAAATTTGCTATTCTGCGTATAGCTTAGTGTGTAAAATAAAAAAGCCCGGTTTAGGCAAATGCGCTAAACCGGGCTTTTTATTTGGCGTGAATCGCTGCTATGGCTTAAATGCCAGAGATGATAGCATCTGGGTAAATAGTTCTGGGTATCCTGGCTCTTTCTTTGGAAATATGCAAGTAGCACTGACGATCTTTTTTTGGATAATGGTAATCCAGATTTGCTTTGTGATTGGCTCTTTGTCAGGCACCAATTCCAATTCTATGAAAATGGCTGGGTTGCCCAAAAAAGTGGCCTCTTTTTTTTGTATAAGTTTGTACTTTTCGGACAATGCTAATTCGGCTTTTACCTTTGCAGCAATCATTTTTTCACGAGCTTCTTTCTCAGCTTTGAGCTCTTCTTCTGATTTTTTTAAGCCAGGCCGCTTGACGATCACTTCTTCGATAGTTCCTGGTGTTGAGCTTTTCATAGCCTTTCTTTGCTCTCCTAGGACTGCTAATGCCGTCATTTCTAGAATTTTTTTGTCGTCGTATTTTTTAGCTAATCCTTCGGAAATAGCATGGAAATTCAAGGCCAGCTTTGCTGTTGCTTTTGCCATATCTTGTGCATTGGCAATCTCAACTTTGGAAGCTGCTGTTTTGACAAACCAGTTTTGAGGATAGGACACTGTCCAATGTGCATCCTTAAATTCGGTTGCCCAAAGTAAAGGACAAGCAAATAACAAAATAGCTAAGCATTGTTTCATGAGAAATTCCTTCTTATTTCAATGGATTAAAACTCTTGGATATCCAGAAATCTCCAAAGATGGAGCACTCGTGCGCGTATTTCAGAAACCACAGGTGTCAGGTATAAGTTTCCGCTGAGAAACAAAAGATAGTCTAATTGATCCTGAATTCTTTTGGATGAATTTTGGACCAACCCACCTCTGAGAGAAATATTCATTACCCATTCTTTTTTCTTTTGGTCATGCACAAACGCAAACACGTTACATAGTTGATCGCTTTCAGTCTCAACCTTGGGCATAAATGCTGTAACCGCCATGTTGGCAATGCTTGGATTTTGCCAGGCTGGAAGCAAGAATCTTCCCTGAAAATACGAATTTTTGTATCGAGCAAAATCGAGTGGATTGGCATAGATATACGTGCCTGGTGCAGCAAATTCCATTTGGTGTTCCATGGTGACATCCAGCACACGCCAAATATTCAGTGGTGTATCGCTTAACTCTTTTTGCTCCTGGCCTAAGTCAGTTTTTCTTTTGATGCTTGTTAAGCTAAATTGTTTGATTTCAATGCCATCCCAAACTAACCCTAGGCGATACCAAATATTAGGATGAAGTCTAGTCTCGAGTTGATATTCAGAGCGGCTCACAGGGTTAGGATGTGAAAACATAGGAATATAGTATAATCGAGCGCTGCGAAGAGATAATTGATCTGGCTCACGTTGGACTTCATAAATTTCTGGACCGCCCTCAAATACCACATCCAAATATTCAGAGATGGTGACCGTTAGCTTTCGCTCTAGCCCGTTTTCTATGAAAGGTATTGGTAATGGTATAGGAATAAGAATTGGGAAATAAGGATAGATAAGAAATACAACGACCGTAATTCCGCTATATCTCATGGTCAATGAAATCCGGTCTTGCCCTGGCGTGCCTTCTGCAAGCGCACGGTACAGCTTGCTGGCAAAAGCATAGCCAAAATCAGCAGCACATGCAGGATCAGCAGCCTCTGTATAACTAATGGTACTAATGAGGGGTGTATATATATCTTGTTGCCAGCTTTGAAGATTTTGTTTGTAAATTTGTGTGCCAATTTTGATGATTTCTTGAAATCCAGTCGGCCTGAGTACGCCTTTATAAATCACTACCTTAGTTGGCTTTGGCTCTATTTCATCTACTTCTAATTCTTTAGAGCATGCTAAAGTCCGTGCTGCACGTAAATATCCTCTGGAATCCCAATAAATTTCTGTTGCAATACCTTCATCCATGGAAAAATTTCTAAAAATAGGAGTTAATTTACTAAAATCAAATTCTGGGCCAGGTTTAAAGAAAAAATCCATAGAGCCTTGTGTTCCTCGTGGAAGCTCGGTCATGGGTGGTTGTATGGCAATCGGAGAGGCTTTGCCGTCATAGTAGTTGGTTGCATAGGCCTCATCTTTGTCAAAGCCGTCTGGCAAAGTGAGTCCCTCGTCACCAAGGAAATGAAGGTTGGCTTCATTATTCAATCCATTGCCACGCATGATGACCCCCATATTGGGGTCAGGATTTACTTGAATCTCAGGGGTCGTTTCTTGTTCAACATAAGAGTTATCTTCCAGTTTGGCAACCAAATGTCCAATAGGCCGCGGCCCTGTTACTGCAGAGACTACGTCTGGGAAATCACTGATTTGGCGATTGACATGAAATTGTTCCTGAGTGTTGTGGATCAAATGAGAAAAGACGTGTGTGCTGGCGCGCAGTTGGCAGCTAGCCTTGCAGGTCTTATTTCTGATTAGCTCTCCGCGGGATTCTATATGAAAGATGCCTCCTGGGTATAGCGTGCAAGCTAGCCCATATTTGATTAAATGCAGCCGATCCACGGGCCAATTGATATGGTCGTCTGGATTTTGTGTATTGGGGAGTACCAAAGGGCAAACATTAGCAAAGATCAATCCCATTTCATCAGGACTGAACTTAGAAGTAAGACTGCGAAGAAAAGTAGCAAAATCATTCCAGGTAAAGAATGGACGTTGGGCCAAGACTGCTTCTATCAAAATGTTGACTTTGCTAGCAGATAAGGAAACTCTTCTTCCTTCCAGTGTTTCACCTTCCATGTTCGCCCAAATAGCGCCAAGCACTTCTTCTTCAGCAGTGTTGATGTTGATGGGATAAAAAGATTGTAAGCGTTTTGTTTTTGGATCAAATAATGATTCACTGGCACTGTGCGTGCAAAGATATGGAGAAATTTTTTCCCAAATATCTTCAGAGATTTTCAGCCGAAGTTGCAAATCCTCCATATTGATATAGCCATCTTCTCGTTCCGCAACAATTTTATCTGCTAAAGAATCGGATACGGAAAGCTGATCAAACAGCACTTTGAGCGTAGCTTGGAGCAATTCTTCGGATTCTTCATTCACATTGATTTTCGAGCTATTATCTGTGACGCGGCATAGATAAAACGATGGCTCATTTCCAATTTTGATTTCGCCAGTACACTTAGCATCTTCGCGACCATGGCAATCTTGAGCATACGAAGGCCGCTTGAGTTCTTCCAATGATGTTCGGACAGAATCCTGAGATTGCCAGTCTTGAAATGCAAAGAATCCCTTAGATGCTGATTCTCGAAGTTTTGCATGGCAGTATTCAATCCCGGCTTGAGCTAAATATCTAGCTTGAACTGTATCACTGTAGTTTTGAGTAGCTTGATAGTTCATCAAGGCTATTTGCGCAAACAGCACGGCTAAAATAGAAAGGAGCGTCAGGATCGTCACACATAAAATCAAAATCGTTGCTTTATTTTGCTTCAATTGCATAAATCATCCCTTGGCTATGAAATTAGATCTTGTGCAAGCGAAATCAATTCATCCACCATTGGATCAATCACGAAATAGGAAACCAATTCTCCAATAATCGTTGCAATCAGCTCATTGATAACCGGCGGCAGCTTGAGAGCAACTAAGATACCATTAATGATCTGTTCCACAATCTCGCTGATAATCTCTTTGAGGATTTCGCCGATGATGATAAAAATGATGGTCGCTGCATCCATGGACCCATCAATTTGGCTAATGATGTCATAAGAGGTATACAAAAGCCTTCGCAAATTAGCAGCATTGACCATAGGGAATTTGCTATTCCATGCTGCCACAGTCTTTGCTGGCCCCAAGCGATGGGCACCAATGACAATGCCGGTTACAACAGGTTTTAGCGGCTTGGTTGGGAAAAGTGAGGCAATTTTAGCTGGAAGTCCTGATTCATCATAAACTACGAGCGACAATTCAATCACGGCTGGGATGGAGTTAGTGATCACGTTGGTGGCCTCTGCTTCCACAGACCCTTCTTCCATCTCAAAATCAGAGGACATCGCCGCTAAAATGCCTTCTACACTTGCTGGAGGAGCATCCTGTGCCAGTATGCTGCTCAAAGCAAGCAAAAGCCAAAGTATGAAAACTGTAAATCGCTGTAGATTCATTTTTTGTCTCCTGCGTTCAAAAATTCACTGAAGATATTGGTATCTTTTTGAGTCAATTCAGCCCAGATCGTTTGGCTTTGAATGAGATATCCTTGCAATTGAGCATTTAAAATAAACTCTGGCAATGATGTCGTGGATGCCTGTGTACCTTGTTTTTCAACATATTCAGACAATAGCTTGCCGAACTTGTCAATATTTTGATACAAAACCCATAGTCGTTCTACTTTTTGGCGCACTTCAGGAGAATCATATCTCTTTTCTAGCGAAGGCATTTCCTTGACCACATAATGTTGCCAAACTTGGAGCCAGGAAATATAAGTTTTTTGATATTTTTTGACATGTTTTGTCTGCAAAAAACTTTGTGTATTTTGAGCCAGCATTTGAATCACAGTGGGTAATTTAGCCAAAACACGCTGCATATTTCGTGTGGCTATGCTGTCAAAAGCAATTTCCTGCATATCACTAGGGACGCTACTTTGCCCATCTGGTTTTGTCTGCACTAACGATGCTGGATCACCTGTGGTTGGAGCAGGTGTATCCGGGCTAGTAGGGGTTTTGGGGAAACTTGTTCCAGATGCAGGAGCAGGCAAAGGATCCGGGGTGCTTGGATTCGATACAATAGGAGGCTGCGGTTGGGCATTTTCAACCTGTGGCTCTGGACTAAAGAATGAAATCACTTGTAATAAAATAAAAATTCCTGCTAAGCTCGTAAATCCCCAAAAACATAGCCTACGGAAAGCATACCGTTGCGGTTTAGCTGTGACCAAAGGTTCTTTTTTAGCAACTTTCATCCACGCTTGGCCTTGTTCTTTACGAAAAACACGAACATTCGGGCTTTCTTTGGTTTCCTTAGACTCTGGAAATGTAGATTCCACATAGCCACGTATTGCTGTTGGGATAAACTGATCTGGCGCAGCCCCTGGAATAGGCTGCTGAGTGCCAGGAGATGACGCAATTGCCACAGGCGCATTAGGTGTGGCTGCAGGTGGCTGCTGAGTGCCAGGAGATGACGCAACTCCCACAGATGCATTAGGTGCGGCTATAGGTGACTGCTGAGTGCCAGAGGATGACCCAACTCCCACAGGTGGATTGGGCGCAGTTTGAGTGACTGTGGGGAGCACCATGGTGGATTCAAGAATGAGATCTGACCGGGCAGCTTCAGCTTGATTGGGAATCACTTGAGCAGATTCAGGAAGCACGGTTGTGGTTCCAGGAAGAGCTAAAGTCCCAAGCGGCTGAGGCACTGGTACTCCATCTTGCCCTTGTTGCAATGGTTGGGTAACTGGCGGTGGAGGAGGCGGCGGTGGCTTTGGCAGTTCGTGTTCCCAAAATTGTTCTGCCATATCGCTAAAGACCAATTTAATGGTGCGGCAATCACTGGAAAACTTACGAGTCATGCCCTCTCGATGGTCAGGTTCCATGCGTTTGAGAATTTCATAGTTAAAAATAAATTCTGGTGTCTGGAATGGTGTG
>JAKLHB010000144.1 GCA_022710345.1 Planctomycetota bacterium | reverse complement strand
TCTGTATCAATCAAAAAAAATTCGCTCGGAAATAAAAGTTCTCTTTGATAGAATGCCAGGTTTTCCTGTGTCCCTTCAGGACACGATAAGAGCTGACATAACCTGGGGTTAGAAACCCCAGGCTCTATTCCTAAACCGCTTCGCGGCAAAGAACTTTGCTGCAGTGCAATCTTATACGAGAATTCTCACGTGGCCATATTATAGAAACTATGCTTAATTTTTCATCTTATCCTGCGTGTAAATATAGTAAAATAGCATGAAAGGCATAACAGTGACAAGCCCGCCGAACCAGACATCTGAGCTATAGTGTGCGCCTACGACCACTCGGCCTGAGGAAACAGTGATTGCCCAGCAAATACTTAGGCTCAAAACAAACATTTGTACTTTCCGACCAAAGGAGGTGAAGAGCAAAAACAACGGCAATAACATCCAGCCTAGTCCTGCATGGCCTGATGGGAAAGAATCGCTGGTGACAACACCTTGTGGAATATACCAAGGTGAAAATTCTGCACCTGGTTGACTCAATTCACGAAAACGTACGCGGCCCCATACTGCTTTCAAAACCTGGATAAAAAGCTGGCTTAGGGCCATTTGCCAAATAGCTATTTTAGAAAATCTTTTTTGTCGAATGCAATAACCAGGTGCAAAAGCTCTTAATAAGAGCCATGCAATTAAAATTGTTGAGATCGCGCTCCATCGGACCACTAATCCCCATCGCTCTGCAAAAAGCAGCAAATCTTCTATGTGCTCTAGTGCAAGCCATGATGCAATCCCACGGAATATCGCATATTCCAAGAGCAATTCAGCCAGCAGCCAATTGAGAATGTGCAGGAGCCAGCGCCAAATCCAAAAAGAAATATCGAGGCTAACATTGATCAACAACAATGCCCAAATTGCAATGACCAAACCAGGAATTTCCCCATATTTTTCAATCCAAATGCCCCAAGGCGAATCAGGATTAAAAGCAAATTGAGAAATCTGAAAATCCCAAATGCTAGCGATCACTCCTACGAGTAGAAATAAAACCACAACACACCAAATTGAAAATGAATGCAAGTTTTTCATTAAATTTTCCTTTGACGTTTTAATAACCAATGGAACTCTTTTTCAAACAAGGCGTTGCTAGTTTGAATAACTAGCGACCTGGATAGTAATATGGAAACATTAGAAGAAATCAAAGCAAAACTCAAACACGCGGGGTATTTTGCAAATCAAAGCATTTCGCAAGCTATACGTGCTGCATTGGTACTGGAAAAACCTCTACTAATCGAAGGGCCGCCTGGAGTTGGGAAAACGGCTGTGGCACATGCTTTGTCAAAAATCCTCGAAACCAGGCTTCTGCGGATTCAATGCTATGAAGGTATTGAGGCAAATCAGCTTTTGTATGAGTACAATTATAGCAAACAATTGTTGATGATTTCCATGATCAAAGATCGAATTCATAAAACAATTGCAAAATCATCACTCAAAGATGCGGTGGAGACCTTAGAAAAAGAAGATGTATTTTGGGGCGAGCATTTTTTGATCAAACGTCCTGTTTTGCAAGCCATTGCTCCTGAAGACGGGAAAAAACAAGTATTGTTGATTGATGAGATTGACAAAACAGAAAAAGATGCAGAAGCACTCTTGCTAGAGGTTTTATCTGAATTTACGATTTCTATTCCAGAATATGGCACCATACAAGCTAAAATTAAGCCTGTGGTGGTTCTGACAAGCAACCGCACACGCGAAATCACCGAAGGGTTACGCAGGCGCTGTGTTTATTTATACCTAAACTATCCTGATGCAGCCACAGAAAAAGCAATTTTGAAACTGCATTTCCCAGATGCTGACGAAACTTATATAGAACGAGTGGTGTGCGCAGTGCAACAAATTCGCGCATTGCCGCTCAAGCACATACCTGCGATTGCAGAAACAATTGATGTGCTCCGCTTGATGCTAGCCGGTGAAAAGCAAGATTCCGCCTGGATGCACCTGTTGGCCAAACATATCCAGGACTATGATGCCATTGCCCAATTACACATTGAGCTTTAAGCTGCGGTTGCAGAAACAATTGATGTGCTCCGCTTGTTGGCCAAACATATCCAGGACTATGATGCCATTGCTCAATTACACATTGAGCTTTAAACGCGGTAAATTCATTGGATATAATCAGTGAGATGATAAAGTTTTCTTTATATCTCCAACATGATGGAAGAAAGCGTATGAATCAATCAACTCCTCAATCTAAGTTAGATGCGCTGGACAAGCAAATCCTCAGTTTGATCGCGGCATCTCCCAGGTATGGTATCACCACCTACGCACTGTGGCTGAATGGTTCTAAGGCAAAATCTTTACAGACAAAAAAACTCAATCGTGATTATTATGGAATTGCTGCAGATCATACCCAAGTAGAACTTATAGCTAAAATTGATAACTTACTTATGAATAGATATTTAAATATTGAGTATGTAGGAACTCATGACCTTCCAGTTTTGCAAATTTCCAAAATTGCAAAGCAAATTTTGCAATCCGCAGGGCTATATACCGAAGAAAGCTCGTACAAAAAAGGCAGCAACAGTGATGAACGCTTCCTCAAGAAAATTGAGTCTGGAGATCGTCAAGCATGGATTGATTTTCTTCATGCTCCAAACACCCTGCACCATATCACGCATTGTAAGCTTCATAAAATCCACGAGCTATCGCGGCTTTTAACATCAAAAATGCCGGGTTGGGAAATGATGGTTCGACTCTATCTTTTTTTAGACCCACAAAAATATCGTCCTTTAGAACGCTTATTGAAAAAAGCACCTGCACAAACTTAGACAAAGCTGGAAATGGTAAAATCAAAGATTGCCTCAAATGTAGGTTTCATTTCTTGGAGGTAGTTTTCGTTTTGCGGAGAGACCCAAATGTTGATCAAATTTTTCCTGCAACTAGATCAAGCTTTGAAAAGCAAAGCCATTCAAGTTACTCCAAATCAACTCATGGATGCTATGCAATATATATTGCTTTCGGATGCTTTATATCCAGATGAATCTTTAGTGACCGCGCTTGAGCCTATTTTAGTCACTCGAATTGAGGATCAAGAAGCCTATTATGCTGCTTGGGCAAGCCTTTTTGAAAAGTATGACAAACAAAAAAATACGGCAAATAAACTCATCGGATTCCTCCAAGGAAGTTTGTGTCCAAAATCGGATGACCACGATGAACAGGCTGAATTGCCAGTTAAATTGCCGAATGCAGCCATGTCCCAGCATCAAAGACAGCTTTGGGAACAATATCATCAATATATGCAACATCCTGAACAACTAGAACATGCAGCTATGACATTTTTGTTATCTAGCCAAGGGTTGAAAGAGTTTGAGACTTTTTTAGAACAAGATATGACACAGCGATTTTTAGACAAAGCATCACCCCAAATTTTGTCTAATCTTTTAGCCCAAGCTGAGACATTTCGAGAAGAATTCAAAAAGCTTCGCAATTCCTGGAAAAAAGCGCAAGACAATTTCAGAAAAAGCCCAACACAATTAGCCAAAAACAAAAGAGACAAATACGGAGCAAAAATATCACCGCGGCCTGAATTCATCGAAGGATGGCGTGCGAATGTAGTTCGATTTAGCGATCCCAGGCTGTTTCAGCAACCCATCCAATATATTCCACATACAGATCAGCCAAAAATTCAAGCTGCAGTGCGTGAGATGGCAGAAAAATTTCGCATTCGGCTACAAGCCAATCAACGCAGCATTCATGGAAAAATCAATGTCCGTAAAACCATGCAAGCAAGCTATGCAACATTTGGCGAACCAATGCGCATCATTAAGCAACGGCCAAAGCTAAAGCCTGCAAAATGGATGATTTTGGCTGATATTTCCGGCTCAGTTAAATATGCCACCAATTTATTCATAACATTTTTATTTGAATTACGCTATGTGCTAGATGAGGATTTACGAGGATTCTTGTTTGTTCATGACATCCAAGAGATCAGTCATATTTTAAAAGAAGAGCAATATAAAAATGTCATGTATCGCGTGCAACACGAAATACCACTTGACTTCCGTGGCTATTCTGACTATGGCGAAGCTTTTGCTACGTTTGATCTATTGACAGCAGATTCCCTAGACCGTAAGACTATTTTGCTGATTTTAGGAGACGCACGTAATAATAAACGTAATCCTCGCATAGACCTGGTACAAAAATGGCAATCCATTGCTCGAAAAATCATCTGGTTTAACCCTGAACAGCCCCAAAAATGGAATCAAGGCGATTCTGTGATGGACATCTATGCCCAATATTTAAGCCACGTCTATGACATTTCCACCCCGGCCAAACTTATGTTTGCTATGTCAGAAGTGGCAAGTATGCGATAATTGGGCTGAATCCAGGAAATTGTATGTAAAAATAAACTTTATCTAAAAGGAGAAAAAAATGGGCAAAGAAAGTAGTACCAAAGGCAACAGCATTAATGGAACTGGAAGTAATGTACTTTGATAACCAATGAAGTGATATTCGAACATTAGAAAAACTCAAACATGGGTCTGACGGGCTAACGGATTCAATGCCAGGAAAGTATTGAGTCAGATCAACTCTTGTATGAATATAATTATAGCAAACAATTATTGATGATTTCCATGATCAAAGATCGAATTCATAAAACAATTGCAAAATCATCACTCAAAATATTTGAATGAAAAATTGCTCTAGAGCTTGGGAACCATTGAACTGAAATAGCAGACGGAAGACTTTAAATCGCTGCAAAAAGCTTGGGAATAAAGCCGACTAGAACCAAGAAGTTTGAGCCGGCGTTTTAAATGCTTTTAGTCCCAGGTAAACTCACCGTAACAAAGCTAAGGAGAAAAAGTTATGAATTCAGGTTTTAGAATGAAATGGTGGGGATGGGGAGCCATTGGCCAATATTGTAAAATTACAGATCGGCCTGGTATTTTTCCTTACCTAAAGCAAAAATTGGGAATCCATACACTAGCTCCTGCATTCCATAAGACATTGGATGATATTCAGATTCCTGCTTCACGTATGCCCCAGGAGATATGCGAAAAATTCATCTCTATCCTTGGTCAAGACAAATGCTTGGTTTCTAAAGAAGAGCGCGTCTTGCATAGCTTTGGCAAAAGTTATCAAGACATGCTGAGGATTCGATCTCTTCAGATAGTAGAAGCTCCTGATCTTGTGATTTATCCGGAGTCACCACAAGATATTCAAAATATTTATAAAATCTGCACCCAATATAAAATTGCAATTGTCCCTTTTGGAGGAGGAACCAGCGTAGTAGATGGAGTCGCTCCAAAAAGAAGTGAGTTTCCATATCTCATTACTTTGAATTTATCTCGTCTCAATCGGATATTGAAATTCGATCCACAAAGTCTTATACTAGAGGTAGAAGCTGGAATTTTTGGCCCAGCATTAGAAGAATGGCTGAATGCCCAAGGCTATACTTTAGGACATTTCCCGCAATCTTTCGAATTTTCTACCGTGGGTGGTTGGATTGCGACTCGGTCATCTGGTCAGAATTGTCTTCTCTATGGTGGTATAGAAAGGCTTCTCGTCGCATTAACCATAGAGACTCCGATGGGTACGATCCATACATTAAAAACTCCACGCATGGCAGTAGGCCCAGAGTTTAAAGAAATATTTCTAGGGTCAGAAGGTGTTCTTGGTATTGTGACTTCCGCGGTCTTAAAAATAACACCTGCTCCTCTCTGTAAAGATTACTCGGTTTTTCTATGCAAAAACTTTGCGATGGGTGCAAAAATCTGCCAGACAATCTTGCAAAAAGGGATCAAAGCAGCGATGATTCGAGTCTCCGATGCAGAAGAGACCTACGCTATGATGACAATGGGATCGAGGCATTCCCAAGGTATCCATGCATGGATCAAAAAAGCTATCCAGTTTTATCTGAAAATGAAAAAATTTTTGCCAGGCGAAATGTGTTCTATCATTGTAGGTATAGAAGGATCTACAGACGAAGTACATTGGATCAAAAAACAGATTCAGCAAGTATTCTCTCGTTTTGATAGTTTTTATGCTGGAACAGCCGCAGGGGAAAAATGGCTAAAAGATCGTTTTATATTACCTTATTTACGAGAAGAGTTTATGGATAATGGGATTCTGGTAGATACTTTGGAAACAGCTACCACGTGGGATCGCCTTCTAGATTTAGATAACGTGGTAAAGCAAAGCATCTACGAAACCATAAAAACGCCTGTATGTGTTTATAGCCATATTTCTCACGCTTACGCTACAGGGGCTTCTCTCTATTTTACAGTCCTTGCCAAGCAGGATGATTCCCCTTTGGAACAATGGCAAGCCATGAAAACTGCGGCAAACAAAGCTATCCAGAACTTTGGTGCGCCCATCAGCCATCATCATGGAATTGGAATCACTCACAAAGAATATGTATATTGGAATAATCTCCAAAAACAAATAATCTCCCAAATAAAAAAAGAGGTTGATCCAGCAGGCATTTTAAACCCAGGGAAATTAGCATGATCTATGATTACGATCTCATTGTTATTGGTGGTGGAATTACAGGCAGTGGAGTTTTACGGGATGCCGCATTACGTGGACTTCACACACTTCTTGTAGAAAAAGGAGACTTTGCGTCTGGCACCAGTTCCAAATCTGGGAAACTGGTTCATGGCGGCCTTCGTTATCTACAAGAGGCCCATCTCAAGATGGTGTTTGATTCTTGTTCAGAGCGAAGGCATTTATGGACAACTGTGGCTCCACATTTAGTGCAGCCTATCCCTTTCTTTTTTCCTTTTTATAAACATAGCAAGAATCCTAAATGGCTTGTTACTATAGGCTTATTTGTATATGATATGCTTTCGCTTTTCAGAAATATCCAAAATTTCAAGACGGTTTCCTCAAAGGAATTAGAAGAAAAATTGCCTATTTTGAATAAAACAGGATACACCGGAGGTCTATCTTACTGGGATTGCGCCTGTCTGGACAGCAGACTGGTGATAGACACCTTGAAGTCAGCCAAAAAAGCTGGAGCAGAGTGTAGAAATTACACTCGCGTAGAACAAATCCATTTGCTTCCTTGTGGAATTTCCGTCCAAGTAAGGGACTTAATTCAAGGAAAAGTCTATTCTATAACAACAAAAACTGTGGTGAATGCTGCTGGAGTATGGGCGGATGATATTCTCAAAATGGCTGGCGTTCCAGAACGATTTAATCTGCAAATTACCTCAGGAATCCATTTGCTTTTTTCGAATCAACGGTTTCCTTTAAAGCACGCTATTATCCTAGAAGCTGTAAAAGATCAAAGGCCATTATACGTGGTTCCCTGGAAAGAATATGTTCTGGTAGGGACAACCGATCGGTTTTATCATGGAGATAAAGATCATATTGTTATAGAGAAAGAGGATGTAGAGTATCTACTCGAAACCATCAATTACTATTTTCCTTCCTTGCAATTGGCTCAGACGGATATTCAATCCGCTTTTGCAGGCATTCGGCCTTTGATTGGCTCGAATCAAGGGATAGCGGAAAGCAAAATATCACGAGATTATGAAATCCAATGGGATCGCAATGGAATCTTGTCCATCACAGGAGGGAAATTGACCACGTATCGGCTGATGGCAAAAAAGGCCGTAGATCGGCTGATTTTGGAGTTTTTCCGCGATCGCAAACTTCGTTCTTGCCAGACATTATCCCCTATTTCAGGAGGTGACCTAACACCTCGGCTATCCCAGGAGCTTCACCAAAGCTATCCAATGATAGACTCTGCCCAAATCAGGCTGCTTCTCTCTCGTTATGGTTCGAATGCCAGGTCAATTTTAGAAATGATCCGAACTTTTCCATCCAAAGCAAAATGGATTTCCCCAGATATTCATCTTATGTGGGCTGAAATAGACTATTTTATAGAAGAAGAATGGGCTGTCACGTTGTGTGATATTCTGATGAGAAGAAGTACCATTTTCTTCAAACATCCTCACATCAGTTTGGCATTACTCGATCGAATTGCTGCGTATGCAGGAGAAAAGGCAAACTGGGAAGATTCTACAAAAGCAGCATTTATGAAGGAGTATTTAGCCTATGAAGACCAAATTTATCATTAACCCTAGCTCGATAAGAGGCTATGCGCTTCTTAAGCTGCCAAAGATAAAAAACTATTTCAAAACTATAGATTTTGTAGAAACGCAAAGCCGCCTGGATATCATCCAGCAAACTCGAAATGCACTCCAGAATGGCTACCAGCAAATTGTTGCCGTTGGTGGTGATGGCACAGTTTCTTTAGCAGCCAATGGTTTCTTTGAAAATGGTGTTTCGATCAACCCAGACGCTATTCTTGTGGTGGCTAAAATGGGCACAGGCTCCGACTATTTTAGAACCATTACGAATCGGCAAAAAATAGATTGGCGTGAGATGGTCTATGGAGGAGAAATCAAGACCGTAGATATGGGATGGATTCAAGTAAATGAAAAAGATCAGTACTTTCTCAATATGGTTGGCGTGGGCATTAGTGCGGAAGTTGTTAGTATAAAAAATAAACTTTTTCGATGGATTCCTACCAATCTAAAATATATCTTCTCTACTTTGAGAGCCTTTTTTCAATAT
Organism: Planctomycetota bacterium; assembly: GCA_022710345.1. Classification (GTDB taxonomy): domain Bacteria; phylum Planctomycetota; class Uabimicrobiia; order Uabimicrobiales; family JABWCH01; genus JAKLHB01. The sequence continues at coordinate 3,197 of JAKLHB010000144.1, read as the reverse complement.
ATTCCTCGGCAGGTTCACGTCAAGATAGGTGAGATGGAAATGGACAAGATCGTGATCGCTATATTCATCAATAAAGGGAAATATGCAGGTGGTGGCATGAAGCTTGGACCAAATGCGGAACTCGATGATGGTCTTTTGGAAGTAACTGTGATAGAAAAAGCCCCAATCTTGGCAATGATTCGTGCTATTCCCCATCTATATTCTGGTAACTTGGAATCGGATACTAAGGTACAAAGAATCAAGACAACCGCCCTCCAGGTAAATACCCATCGCAACCTCTCTGTCGAAGTAGATGGTGAATTTTTAGGGCCAGCAGATATTGCAGTGAAAGTAGTCCCTCATGCAATCAAGATCAGAGGCATGCCTGGCCATTGAAATTAGACCGTTAGCCTGCAAAAAGATTTTTGATTTTTCTTGCGGTTTTCCCAAAGAGATAGTACAAAAGGAAGTGGGTGAATAGAAAAAGGCTATGTGACAAGCACATAGCCTTTTTTATCATGTCCTACTATGTTATTTTCCAGGAGCCTTCCATTATTCTCTTCTTATGGCAAATACGATCCATTTTCCATCTCGTTGAGAAGCGCTTACCAGCGCATTTTCTCCTAACCGAATGATCCGACGGCCTTGTATGGGATAGGAATCTACATCGGGATGCTCCACGCAAGTTTTTCCATTTCCAATAGCTATGGGAGATAAGCCATTTAAACGGGTGCTATTGCCGTTTATTTCTACCAATAAATCTTTTTCTCCACAATTACCTAGGGAAGCAATTTCTAGGCTGATTCCTTCACTGACACATCCGATTACAGGGTCTAGGATGGACGCGCCTTTGGCTACTTCTACGTCATAGTCCTTTACAAAACTATGCGTGAGCAAGGAATAAGCTATCACTTTCTGCTCCTGCAATCCGCTTACTTGCACATACCTTTGCATTTCTGCATTGGCCACCAACCAACTGTATTCTTTTTCAGTGAGTTTTTGAAGATCAGCGAATTTTTTCAGGAATTCATCGGAAGCAGCTTCTTTGATTTGATAGCAAGAAACACGGAAAGAATTGGTTTGCATCTTTCGGGCAAACATTGCGTTCAGTGGTACACTTACTTTTTCGACTTCCTTGGAGCTCGTAAATGCGACCAAAAAATTCTTGTACATAAAACCACGGATGGAATCTTTCATTTCTTCGCCTAGAATATCCAAAAGCATTTTTTCTGAGGACATAGTATCTTTTACTTCGGCAAAACCAGGCTTTTCATTGATAATAGAAGCTACCTTCTTGGGAGACAAAGGCGCAGTTTGAAATAATACATCCGAAGGAGAGATATAGGATGAAAGTTGGTAATTCTGAGGCAAGAGAGAAAAAGAAGGCGTGTTGAAAACAGCTATATTGCTTTCGCCTTGGTTGAACGAAACTGCAGCAACCTGAGCAGTAACCAAAACAATGTGTACCTTGTTGCTGTCGGTAGAATAAATGCCTAAAACAGATGCTTGAGCGACCGGTAGATAAAAGCTTCCCATAATTCCTTCCAGCGATACTACGGGGAGCTGCCATTTTCCAAGATCTTCCGTACCCTCAAATATCCGCAAAGGCCGTTTGCATTCGGCAGTTGTCACGCCTCCTTGCAAATAGATATGCTGTGCATCAGGAGTAGGGAGTGCGACAAAATGATAAACGCTTCCTTCCTGAATTAGACCAGTGACAGGATCTGAAATCGCCATGCCTTCTGCAATCTCAGGATTTCTGTCGCGTAGATACCAGACTTTTCGTATCCTGGCTACTTGCATGGATTGATTGGGAAATCCTAGAAGCGTTGCATTTTCTATCAATTTAATGCGGTCGCTAGGTACTGCTAGAGAAGAAGCTATTTGAGCATTGGCAAGCTGCGAAAATTGTTGTCCAAAAAATTCAGTGTCCATTTCATAGGTTTGTACTTTGAGTACGATCTGGCGTGACATCTCCTGGCGCAGCAGGCATAGCAATTGTTCTATTTGTTTATGAACTTCCATGGTTTGGATGACATATAAATCACCATTTTCGCAAATAATGCGATTCGGATATTGTTTCCAGGATTCCGGGGCAATATGTTGTTGGATTAGGTCGGCTAGTTCTTTTTCTACATTCCACGCCTCTTCGTGTATTGTTTTGTCCTCGGTGGATTCCATAAAACCGACTTTTTCTAAACGATCCGAACATGAAGAAAATCCAAAAAGAAAAGAAATATCATAATGTTTTTTTACATTGCCTTGGGCATAGACAACCGAGTATAAAGCAAAGCATACTACGACTAATAAAGCAAAATTTTTATTCATAGCAATCTCCTCTTGAAAAGAAAGTATTAGCCCAATAGGCTCCTTTAAGTTTGTTGAAACCATCGTATCCAACGATCCGAATGAATTCCGAAATCTTGACCTGTCAATTGTTTCAGCGTATGATATGCATGTCTTCTCATAGTGGGTTGATCAAGCATAGAGATCAGATATGGGACGACTTCTTTAGGAGGCATCATGCACAATGCTTCCATAGCTTCTGAACGAAGGCTTCCTTGCGCAATAATTTCCAAAATATAGGGGATAGCCTTTGGATCGCGAAAATTTTTTAATGCCTGCAATGCGAATTTTCGAGTCTCATCCTGATAAAGCGCGGTGATTAGAAAACGAAATACTTCAGGTTCACGAAAATTTGCCAATGCCCCAAAGGCTTCTTTGCGATATTCCTCTCTTTTAGCCAGTTCCATAAAAAATAGCACTGTATCAGGGGTATGCAGGTTCACCAATGCTTTGATTGCAGCCTCTCGCATTTCGACATTGCGTAGAAAATGTTGTAAGTGAGGCACAGCCGAAGTATCCTGGAGTTGACCAAGTAACTCGATTGCCAGTTTGGCATGGGTATGATGGCCATGGTAAGCCAGATTCAAAAGAAATGGCGTTGTTTTTGGCTGCATATTTTTGAGACCTTCGAGCGCAGCTTCTTGATTAGATTGATTGCACAAGCTTTCTAACAAGATGGGCATGGCTTCCTGGCGGCCGGTGCATCCTAAAATCGGCAATACCTGTTTTTGGTACTTGCTCCGTGTGGAAAGATATACCAGGGTATGAAAGCAATCCGCATCATTGAGGATGGCAAGTGCTTCTAGCCAAGGCTGCGGAATATCTTTGCGGATATTCCTGAGCACCAGGCTCAGATATTGGCTGGCAGCAGG